>JAYZCQ010000033.1:0-9145 GCA_036338245.1 Planctomycetota bacterium | reverse complement strand
TATTAATCTGATAGAAGAAAACTGTATTTCACTTGGTGGCATATTCAACGATACACTTTCGTGTGCTGAAGATGCATGCTCGGGTGGTTGTTGTTTGCCGGACGGCTCATGCGTTGACGTAATGCTCCCAGATTGTAATCTTGCGGGTGGTACATTCTTCTCAGAGCGGATGTGTGCGACAAGTCCCTGCTCGCAAGCTGGCGCGTGCTGTATCAGCGGCGATGTCTGTGATGATGTTTCCCAAGACCAATGCGAGAACTCTCTTGGAGGCGTATTTCAAGGTCCTGGTACGACATGTCAAACTGACCCATGTTCGTTTGGCGGAGAAGGCGCTTGTTGTCTAGAACCATTTGGATGTGTACTTGTGGTCGAGCAATCTTGTATTCAGTCAAACGGTATTTGGGATGGCACGAGTGCGTGTGATGAAACAGCGTGTAATTTAGGTGCTTGTTGTCTTGAAAATGGCACGGAAGCGAATTGTGTTGAAGTTGTTAACACAAATTCCTGCGATCTTCTTGGCGGTTCTTACAAGGATGGCGAAGATTGTTCTACTGGACCGTGCGAAGGTGCATGTTGCCTCTTTGGTGGTGGCTGCGAGGTTATGTCCCGCGAATCTTGCTTGACGCTTGACGGTCAACCAGGAAAATTCAATGGGTTAGGCACTCGTTGTGGTCCAATTGCGTGTGATGTTGATGGCTCTTGTTGTTTGCCAAGTGACTCTTGCATTGACATTATCGATGAGCGTGAGTTCACGGATTACTGTGAAGTTGTTCTAGGTGGCACTTGGCGACCCGGCGAGTACTGCGCTGATGTTGAATGCGGAGGCGCCTGTTGTCTTGCTACTGGTGGTTGCGAAGATCTTCCTGAAGTTACTTGCGATTCAATTGGCGGTATTTATCAGGGAAGCGGCGTTTTCTGTGCGAGTGAGCCATGTGGAAACGAAGGCGCGTGTTGTTTCGATAGTGGCTCTTGCTTGATGGTTCCTGAAGCAGCATGTACGCTTCTTAATGGTGAGTACCAAGGAATTGGCATCGAATGCGACCCTGACAACATTCCCGGCAGTGGCGACGAGCCATGTCCGCAGTATTTCTTGCTTACAGAAGATACTGATGACTGCCCGCAAGAGACAATTGCGGTTGTGCAGATTGCGAATCCTTATGACAGGGCAATCAATTTAAATGACTATGCGATTGAATTCTTCGGTCAAGAATTCCAAATTGAGGGTTTAGATTTAGTTTTGCCACCAGCAACTATGAAAAACCCGTCAACTGCAATTTTTTATGCAATTTCAAATTCCCCAGATATTGAAGACCCTTCTTCTTTAAGAGATTTTCAAACAGACTGGCTAGACTTCCTTGACTTGGAAGCCGACCATCATCCAGTAGATGATCTTTCAACGCCGATGGACTTTAACACTCTCACTGGCTTTGAAGCAACAATCATTCATCAAGTACCAAACAACTGGCGAACAAAGCGTGCGTACTATGACAATCTAACCAGAGGGGAACAAAATAGTGTTGCCCTTTATCGATTCGACAGAGATACAACAGGGATTTTTGGAGACCAGCGTGTTCTCATCGACAGGATTGATCGGCCCGATGAGTTTGATACATTTGAAGAGCGCGTCGTCGATGATTTAGAAGAAGAGTGGGATAAGATTGGTGACAATGGATATCTCACGATAACCGACAAAGATGGCGAACGAATTCTTGCCGATAGTGCCCAGGCAGCCATGCTTGTTCAGTGGGATAGAGCCACTCGTGCTTGGGGTGTTGATATCCCAGTTGTCAATGGTTGGCATGATGGAATTATTTCCACATGGGAAGACTCTCCGCGATATGTCTCTGCTGCGAAAGATTTCATCCGCTCAGAAGAACTAAGAACCGTGACTAATGTTGAACATTCCCCACCTAATCCTGACATTAAATATACCTCAGCGTTCCATTGGACAGATTTTACTGATCCGGACGACCGCGATGGCGATGGCAATCCAGATACTGGCGCTGACCCTGATTTGTTACCTGATGACCCAGATCCTTGGTTTACGGTTGAAGTTTGGTCACCTCGTGGCGGTGATCAAATCATTGGTTCATCAGTCGAAGGGGAGGTAAAGGGTGGTCTGCGAATCCGAAAACCATTCTACTTCGACATGAATATGGAAGAAGATTTGTCGTACATGGCCGGTGGCGAAAGGACATTCCCTGATAAGGGATGGTACGGTCAGCGTAATGATGAAGATGGTGATGACACAACTTCAGACACTGCTTCATTTGCAGATGATGTCATAGTTAATGAAGTGATCTCACTAGATGAGCGTAATATTCCAATGGACTTTCCATTGCAAATGCTCCAGAAAGACGATGATTATGAGCAAGTTGGTGAACTCCTAAATGTTTGGCTCTTTGGGCATATGCTTGAAGGCACTTACAACTTTGGTGATGACGACCAATTCTTTGATTTGCCTGAAAGTCACCTTGATTCAGTCGGTGATACAAGTGAGTCAGCAAGAACTGCAGGGACAATTACAACTTTTAGTGAGTTCTTGGATCCTCGTTGGGGTTCATATGGTGGCGCGAATGAAGATTGGTTTGCACCCTGGGTTGCAACCATTGACGGAGGTGAGGTTGTCTTAGAACCGCGTCTTAACCGATTGCGGTTTGCTCCCGACGGAGATGAGGACATTCCACAAATGCTAGGTGGTCGCAGCGAATACGATGATGCGGCGGGCACATTTAACGTCGTCAATCATGCTTGGCCAAAATTATCAGCTGCATCGCGCATACTCGACTCTTTTGTTTGTGATGGGCCAGGACGTCCGGACTTCATCGATGCCTCGACTGGAAATTATGGCAATGATGGAATTGGTGACGACCTAAATCCTAATGTCAGTAACGAATATTCCCCTACATGGCACTCCTTCTATAACGCAAATGGTTACTCAGGAAAGGCAACGCCTGGACTTATTAATATTAATACTGCTTCAGTTGAAGTAATGCGAATGTTGCCTCATATGTATAAAGTTGTACATGAAACAGAAGTAAGTGATGTGTCAAGTTTAGATAGTTCAGACAGGAATCCACGCTCTCTAATTCCAGAATCTATCTATCAATGGCGTGAAACGGCGAATGGTGGGCCAGATTGGTATACCGGCAACGGCTATACGGGTGGTCCAAACTACAGTGATCGTTCTGCTGCAATAGGTGTTGATTATGGCAATGGACCAAACAATATCAGAGGGTTCTCTTCGCCTGCTGAAATTGGCTTGCTACAAAATATCGGTGCAGTTGATGACATTGTTGAACCATGGCACATTGCCGCTAGCGGCAGACATCAAGCCGTGCGTGATGCAGAAGCGTGGAGCATCAACTTTGCAGCTGCTGACCCATTCGGCGATCCTGTGACAAATACAAGTGTTGATTGGATTGCTGACGGAGTTGGTGCAAAGATTAGTACTGATGTGAACCGCAATAACTATTACAACGGCACTGCGTTTAGTGAAGATACAGTATATGGTGATGGTATCAGTGGCGACGCTGAAGAACTTAACATGCTGCAAGCAGGCATTTCAAATCTCATTTCAACTCGCGGTGATATTTTTACCGTTCATATGAGAATTCGTACATTTAGACGTAACTCAATAACGGGCATTTGGGATGCTACGAATGAAGAGCAAATTATCGATGACAGTCGATATGTTCTGCTCGTTGACAGGAGCCACATTGAAACTCCTGCAGACCAACCGAAAATCCTTTATTACGAGAAATTGCCAAATTAAGGTTAGATAAAATTAAACTTTTTAGCCCGTCTCGCCATGCTCATTCGCAAATTGACTTGGTGGGGCGGGTTTTTTGATTTATAAGCAACGCTTTTGTCCAACACGATAGTTTTGGTGTTTTTTGTTAAGAGCTTTTTTTGTAACATGACGCTTTCATGTTAGATGCAACTGAAACAACTTCACCTAAACATGTAGCCATCATCATGGATGGTAACGGCCGCTGGGCTGAAGCCAAGGGTTTAACACGCTCAAGGGGGCACGAAGCAGGAGCGCTGTCCGTAAAAACAATTGTTGAGGAATCTGTCCGTCATGGTGTTAAGTATTTGACCCTTTATTCTTTCTCGACAGAGAATTGGACTCGTCCGCAAGAAGAGATTGACGCGTTAATGAAGTTGTTGCTACTGAAACTAGCAAGTGAAGTGCCTGAACTTATCAAGCAAGGCATTCGTTTGAAACACGTTGGCAGGAAAGATAGATTTTCAGAAGAAGTTCAAACTGCACTCGACGCTGCTTGCAGAGCAACAGCATCGGGCGAAACGTTGACCGTGTGCTTAGCATTGGATTATTCAGGTAGAAGTGAACTTGTTAATGCTGTGAAGAAACTCGTTCATGAATGCATTGCTATTGAAAATGTGACTGAAGAATCAATTCAAGCAAATCTTTACACTGCCGGCTTGCCTGATCCAGACTTGCTTATAAGAACTGCAGGGGAGTTTCGAATCTCTAACTTTTTATTGTGGCAGATAGCCTATTCGGAGATTTACATCGCTGATTGTTGCTGGCCTGATTTCGGTGCAGTTGAATTCAAGCAAGCTCTAGAGAGCTATGCCGAACGAAACAGAACATTTGGTTCACTTAAATAACTGTTTGTGACCGTTTAGGTCCAACGCTTACGATATCAATTGGTAACTCTAGATATTCCGAGATGCGTTCCAAGTATGCTTTAGCATTCGCTGGTAAATCTTCCGCATTTGTTACATCGTCAATCTCTTCTTCCCAGCCAGGAAGCGTTTCATAGTTGGGCGTGACGCCTACAAGTCGTTCAGCATCTGGAATGAAGCGTTCGGATACAGTGCCGTCAGGCAAGTTGTAGCTCGTGCAAATTTTGATTTCATCAAAACCACTGAGTACATCTAGAAGCATACAAGCTATTGTTGTGGCGCCGCAAATCATAGCGGAGTATTTGACAGCGACAAGGTCAATCCAGCCACAGCGTCTTGGTCTTCCAGTTGTTGTTCCATACTCGTTCCCTCGGTCTCTAATGCGTTCACCTGTTTCATTGAGTTGCTCGCTCGGGAATGGGCCAGCGCCAACGCGAGTGCTGTATGCCTTCATAATGCCAACGACTTCATGCAAATACTTTGCTGGAAGGCCAGTGCCTGAATGAATGCCAAGCGTCGAGCAATTAGAACTTGTTACATAGGGGAATGTGCCATGGTCTATGTCTAGTAAACACGCATTCGCACCCTCAAAAAGGATTGGATTGCCTCCCTCTGCTGCTTCATGGAGTTCGTAAACGGTGTCTGTGATGTGTGGCGCTAAGCGTTTGCCATACATGATGAACTCTTCAGTCAGAGCATTCGGGTCTAGTGGTGGCGTATCAACGCCAAGAGCATTTAACTCGGCACTTCTGATTGCGCATGTGACTTCTAGTTTCTTTTGCAGTGTGTTTTTGCAAAGTAAATCCCCCATGCGAATTGCAGTTGCTCTATGAACTTTATCTGCGTATGTTGGACCAATGCCTCGTTTAGTTGTGCCAATGGATTGATCGCCTTTGCCTGCAATCTGGGAAAGCTTGTTTTCAAGCGCTGCATCATGTTCTTTGTGATATGGCATGACGACATGCGATCTGTCAGAAATGAGCAGGTTGTTTCCGACTTCAATGCCTCGGTCTCTGAGGGTGTCAATCTCCTCAATTAGCTTAACGGGATCAACCACAACGCCATTGCCAATGATGCACTTTTTATCTTCATAAAGTATGCCTGAAGGTATGAGGTGTAGTGCGTATTTTTCATCGCCAACGACAACTGTATGGCCGGCATTCGCACCGCCGTTATAGCGAACAATGACATCATGCTTAGCAGTGAGAATATCGACAATTTTGCCTTTGCCTTCATCGCCCCATTGGAGCCCAACGACGGCTGTATTTTGTTGTGTGGTCATTGCCCTATTTTAGCAGACTCAGACTCTTCTGATGACAGTCTCTTCATCTGTAATGTTCACAGTGAATTCCACTGGGCCTACCCGTACCTTGTCTTCATTTTTGAGCGGTGCTGATTGGACAATGACGTCGTTGAGCCGAGTCTCGGATTCTGGTGAGCGATTGAGTAAATTGATGCCGTCACCATTTATGGTGATTTCGCAGTGAAGGGGGGCGACGGTTGGGATTGCGACGTGTAAATCACATGAGCGCTTGCTGCCGATGGTAGTGCTTTCTTCAGAGATATCAAAAGCTCTCATTGAACCATCTTTTGTTGACATGACGAGTTGGATGCTCATGAAATTCCTTCGAAGCGACTTACAATATTGTCTCAACCACTATGGCAGACAAACACGCAATTTCCCTCACTCAGTGTACCACTCCAAAGAAATCTTCGGAGATGCCCTATCTAGAAAACGCAGAAAACACGTGGCTAAACTTGGCTAACAGGGCGAAAGGTCTTTATATCCACATTCCTTTTTGTTTTCACAAGTGCCATTATTGTGATTTCTTTAGCATTGCTAATGCTGATCACGAGCATGTGCGTTTTACGCATGCATTGATTGAAGAGTTGCTTGCAGTTGCTCCACATCTCGGAGAAGTTGAAACAATCTTCATAGGTGGGGGGACGCCAACTCTGCTTGAAGATTCACTTTTAGAGAACATCCTCTCGACCATTAGTGATTCGATTCCGATGAATGCAAATGTTGAATGGACAGTTGAAGCAAATCCTGAAACCATAAGTGACTCAAAGGCAGCAATTCTTGTTAAATCTGGAGTTAATCGCGTTAGCTTAGGCGCCCAATCCTTTAATCCAATTTTGCTCAAGACGTTAGAGCGATGGCACGAACCGGAAAATGTTCTTCGTTCCGTTGCAAGATTGCGGGAGGCAGGGATTCAAAATATAAACTTAGATTTGATTTATGCAATTCCATCTCAAACAATTGCAATGCTTCAAGCCGACTTAGAAAAAATCCTTAGTATTGAGCCTGAACATCTGAGTTGTTATGCGTTGACTTATGAACCAAACACACCACTTGAAGTGAAGCTGCGCAAAGGCGATGTTGTGAGGGTCAAGCATGAATTAGAAGCAGAAATGTTCACCTTTGTCAGTGATGCCCTGAAAGGTAGTGGATATGAGCAATATGAAATCAGTAATTTTGCAAGAGGCGGCTATGAGTGCAAGCACAATGTGATGTACTGGGAGAACAAATCATGGTGGGCATGTGGACCTTCAGCCTCGGGTCATATTGAAGGTCTCAGGTGGAAGAATGTTCCAAGGCTTCGAGATTATTTCAAACAAAACCCACTTCCGCCCGTAGTAGATGTTGAACAATTGTCATTGGACAGGCAGATGGGGGAGGTGTGCATGATGGGACTTCGACTAATCCGGGGCATCCCAAGGCATACAGTTGAAAAGGTTATTCGACAGTCATCTGACAAATGGAGGGAATCTGTTATTGAGAAATATCTAAGTTTAGGCCTGCTTGCTTGGCAAAATGACGCACTTGCGTTTACTGAAAACGGAAGATTAATGGCAGACGTCGTCATGGGCGACCTGCTCATGCAGGATGCATAAACGGTCGATATTGTTTACTTCAGTAGAGTTCTATGATTACATTTGGAAAACTTAGACGTTCTTTTGCTCCCGCTGTAAGGCGTGTATTTGAATGCTGTCCTCCCGTACGCATGCTTGCAGTCAAATTGCTTGCCCTTAAACAGAAGTCAACATTTATTCGTTGTGATTGCGAGTTCAATCTCCCTAAGGGTGATTTTGGAGTGACACTAGAACTTGATTCTACGGGAGAGTATGAACCCTTAACTACAAAAATCATTCAGGGTCTACTTGCTGAGGGTTCTGTGTTTGTAGACGTTGGGGCTCATGTCGGCTTGTTCTCAGTCCCCGCAATGAAATGGGTTGGTGAGACAGGCCGCGTCATTGCTTTTGAACCACACCCAGACAATTACGCTCTACTTTTCCAGAACGTTGAAGCTAATGGACTTACAGAGGGTGTTAGTATCGAAAACGTTGCAGTTTCAAATAGCAACGCTTCAATTAAGCTGTATACATCTCCATTCAATACAGGTGACCACCAAGTCTATCCCACCAATGGCAGAAAAAGCATAAACATTAAGTGTGTTTCGCTCGATTCCTATTTCGGCAAGACCGAACAAGTCGATGTCATCAAAATGGACGTCCAAGGTGCTGAAGGAGCAGCCTTTGATGGCATGAAACGAGTTCTTCAGGATAACCCCAAGATTGTTGTAATTTGGGAATTGTCTCCAGCTCAATTAGAAGCATTCGGTACATCTGCTGAAAAAGTCCTTGATTTTTTGAGTGCTTTAGGTTTTTCCTCAACCATCATCGATGATGTGACTGGTTTGAAAGAAGAAGTGTCAGATGCCGTGTTGCTTAATCGCTGTCCTTATGATTCTTACATCAACGTATTGAGTTCAAGGCGTGGGTAAATACAAAAACATCATTTTCTTGACATTTGCCTTTGGAGTAATTCTGCTTGCATTACGTATGGGAACTTCAATTCTGAATAAAGATGTAGTCTTTGATGAACAGTACATCACAGTCCCTATGTTTAATCTCATTCAAGAAGGGTGGTCAGTAAACACAGCCATTGACTTTGAAGAGACAAAAGGTCCCGCATTAATATGGCCCTATGCTTTCCTAGGTGAGATGTTCGGCGGAACTTTGAACGATTTAAGATTGGTAAGTGTGCTGGCATCCATCGCATCACTCTTTATCCTTCTGCTTATTGCGATTCGTGAAAAGTGCTCGCCAAAGTACTTAACTATTGTTGGTCTCGGCTGGCTACTTTTACCTTACAACATAGTGTTTAGCGAGATTGTGATGGGTGAAGTTTCATTCGTTTTCTTCTCGCTTGTTGCTGTGTATGGTTATTACATTGGTTCAACGCAATTGAAAGGGGAAACCAAGTGGTTAGGAATGTTTTGCTACGGCGTTGCCCTCTGCGTAGCTCTACATAGCCGTATTCATGTTGTTGCAATCGCAGGAGCTATCTGTTTGCATGCATTTTCAAAAAATGGATTCCGCAGCCTTCCATGGTGGTGTATTACGCTCGCTGCAGGACTGCTCCGTATTCCGCTTTGGATGCGTTGGGGCGGGCTTGTTAGCCCTGAATACCAATCCCTGCATG
>JAYZCQ010000032.1:0-8628 GCA_036338245.1 Planctomycetota bacterium | reverse complement strand
GGTTGCAAGTTGAACTGCGTGCTCAAGTGAACTTGGATTAGCATCAGATGTGTGGGCGATGTCAAACGCAGTTCCATGGTCCGGGCTCGTGCGAATTACAGGGATGCCTACAGTCCAATTGACAGCGGTATTCGGCGCAGTCAACTTGACTGGTATGAGTCCTTGGTCGTGATACATCGCAACAACAACATCGTATTTGCCCTTAACTGCAACATTAAAGATGGTGTCAGCAGGGAATGGACCTTGAACATTCAGTCCGTTGTTTGATGCGAGCTTAATTGCTGGCTCTATAAGCCTCGTTTCTTCATCACCCAAGATTCCGCCTTCACCGGCGTGTGGGTTGAGACCAGTAACGGCAATCTTTGGTTTCGATATGCCAAGTTGAATGCAGCCATCATTCGCCAAGTCAATTGCATCGTGAATTTTTCCAATCGTAAGTTCATCGCGAATATTCATTAACGGTATATGGCACGTTGCAAGAACAACTCGCAGTTGTTCAGAAACAAACATCATTGCGTGCCTTTTAGCGAGCGTGCGTTTTGCAAATAGTTCAGTGTGGCCGGGCCAGTTGTACCCTGCTTCGTGCCAACTCTTTTTGCAAATCGGACCAGTCACGATTGCATCAATGTGCCTGGGGTCGTCATTTGAACGTTGAGCATCTTTGATTGCAGTTTCGACCCAACGCTTAGATAAGATTCCGCCGAGTTTACTTGGCTTGTGCTTAAGATGATGAATGTCTTCTTCAGTGTCATCAAGGACGATGATGCTTGAAAGAATTTCTTTCTGTGCTCTAGACGAATGTGCATCAACTCTATCCCAAACTGGTTTTAGATTGCATGTGTCGCAAGCAAAGTTAAGTAATGTGTTTGAACCATATATAACAAACCTCACATGTTCAGTAAACACAGGGTTTTGCAGTGTTTTTGCGATAATTTGCGGGCCAATCCCTGCGGGGTCACCCATGGTAATGCCGATTGTTAACTTGTCGCGGTTCAACCAATGCCGCCTTTGAGAGGGCCATTGCCAAACTTCTCTCTGAGTTTACGCATTGAGGAATCATCTTCTCGTGTTGGAGCGCTTTCGTCACTTTGAGATGCTTGCTTAAGTGATAAGCCAATGCGTCTAGTTGCTGCGTCTAAAGATAACACTCTTACTGTGACTTCTTGACCTTCTGAGACAACATCTTTTGGTGATTTGATTCGATGGTCTGCAAGTTCGGAAATGTGAATCAAGCCTTCTGTTCCACTTCCCAAATCGACAAACGCGCCAAACTCAGCGAGTCTAGTTACAGTTCCAGTTGCAAGTTCACCAACTGCGACTGTTGCCATTGAAGACACAAACGGGTCTTCGATGAGTTGTTTCATTCCAAATGCAAGTTTGACTTGTTCGCCATCGCGATTGATGTCGAGGAGCTGAACTCGAACTACGTCGCCAACATTGACAAACTTTGATGGGTCAATGTTTCGCTCCCAAGTCATCTCTGATTTATGGATGAGCCCTTCAAGTCCGCCAATATCTGCAAATGCGCCATATGGTTGAACTGAAGTAATCGTCGCGTCAAAGGTATCGCCAACTTCAATAGTCTCAAGTTTCTCTTGCTTTGCTTCTTCATGCTCGACCTTCAAGACGCTTTTGCGAGACAAAACTACTCGGTTCGCGCGTTTATCGAGTTCAATGACTTCGCAGGCCATTTTTTCCCCGACCATGACTTCAAGGTCGGGGACATGGTGCATCGCAACTTGCCCAGCAGGCATAAATGCTTTGTGTCCAGCGACTTCCATCTCAAGACCACCCTTGTTTGTGCCTGTGCATCTCGCTTCGATGATTTGTCCTATATCGATTGCATCCCAAGTCGCCTTTTGAATTGCGCCTTTGCGTGAAAGAACGAGCATGCCTTCCTGGTCCAGCCGTTCGACCACAAAGTCAAGTGATTCCCCAACTTGTGGCAGATTTTCAAAATGCGTTTTCGGGCAATAACCCTGTTCCCGTGGACCAAACTCGACAAGCACATCCTTGCCATAAATCGCAGCAACTACGCCACTTTTCGTGGCTCTGCCTTTGAAATCTTGGTTCGAGTCATGGTCAAGCAAATCTTCAAGGGATTGATTCCCAAGGGCTGCTTCAATTTCTCGGTTCAATTCGTCGTTGGTCGGGGGAGTTGACATCCCCATATCGTACCCGAAAGGGGCAATAAAGGGCTCTTTTTGCTCTCCATGGACAACATGAAATTGCCGTTCCTGCATACCATGTGAACAATGTCATTGTGACATTATCATTTCTCGTCTTGGCGAACAGTCCCAGCACTCATTAAACATACCGCTGGGTAAAACATAACGTAAGGATTATCCTGCTCATGGCACATCCCTCAGCTGCTTGGGGAATCGAAATAGGTCAATACGCCATTAAAGCATTGCGGCTTGAACGCAATGGTGAAGATGTCGTTGTGACCGACTTCTCTGTCGTTCCTCACAGAAAAGTGTTATCGACTCCTGATATCGATGTTGCTGAAGTGACAAGACTCAGTCTTGGTCAGTTTTTAAGCGAGAATAACTTAGAAGGCGAGCATCTCGTCATTTCTGTTCCGGGACACTCTGCATTTGCAAGGTTTGCGAAACTGCCACCTGTTGAAGCAAAAGCACTACCAGAGATTGTTAAATTTGAAGCAGTCCAACAAATCCCATTTCCAATTGAAGAAGTTGAATGGGACTATGAAGCATTTCGAGAAGATGGTTCCCCAGAAGTTGAAGTAGGCATCTTTGCAATCACCCGCGAGAGAGTAAATGAAAAACTTGACGTCTATGAAGCCGTAGGCTTAAGTCCCGAATCACTAACACTCAGCCCTGTTGCGCTTTTCAATGCAATGCACTTTGACATGCAACTTGATAACGGAAGCCATCCGATTGTTTTCATTGACATAGGCACGCAAGCAACTGATGTCATCATTGCAAATGGTGACAGGTGCTGGATTCGCACATTCCCGCTAGGCGGAACCCACTTTACAGAGGCAATCGCTTCCTCATTTAAAATTTCATATGCCAAAGCGGAGCGTTTGAAACAAGAGGCTGCGAGCAGCAAATATGCAAAACAAATCATGCAAGCAATGAGACCAGTGTTTGCTGACTTGTTACAAGAACTTCAGCGATCGCTGAGTTACGCGTCTTCATCCGGCGAACTTAATACGATTGTTGGTCTTGGTTCAACCTTTAAAATCCCTGGTTTGCGAAAGTTCATTGGTCAGCAACTACAAGTAAACGTAACTCGTCTTGATGAATTCAATCGAATTGATGTGACTGGACGAGAAGCAGCGTCATTCGCTGAATATTGCGTGAACTTAGGAACTGCCTACGGCCTTGCGCTGCAAGGCATTGGCAACAGTCAAATTGATATTAATCTTGTACCCGCTGCAATTCTTAGAGAGCAAGCGTGGGACCAGAAAACGAAATGGTTTGTCGCTGCAGCAAGTGTGGTCGTCGTAGGAAGTGCGATCTCACTCTTTGGACCATTTAGTCAAGAACGTCAACTTGGCACAGATGGCGTTCCAGCAGTTGTGAAGCAAACAATTACAAAAGGCGAACAACTCAAACGCGAGTTTGATAAAGCAGAAGAGAATGGCCGAATCGGAAATGAAGCAACGCAGTTAATTTCATTGTTTGATTATCGTGATGTTTGGCCATTTATTGTGCATGATTCAGCTGAAGCACTTGCATGCACGTGCCCGGAAGACACCCGCAACTTCAGCCTTGCTGAGTTTCTAGATGCATTCCCTAATCCAGAAGATTGTCCACTCGTTCGGTTGCACGATTTGAGCGGCACGCTCACAGTTGGCAAAGACAAAGCGCCATCAAAGATAAATGTCATGATGGAAGTTGAACTCAGTCACAGTGACCCATTGAATTACTTGTCATCACATGTTTCACAGTGGCTCCGCAAAAATGCACAGCCAGAGGGTGATAGAGCAAATTATCCATACGTCATTGTTAGCGATTCAATTAGTGTGAATCCTCAAGCGCTGCTTGAAATGACGGGTCCTGAGTACATTCCGCCTCCACCAACTGGTGGCAGTGGTGGAAGTAATAATCCGCTTGGCGGTGGTCGCCCACTTGGTGGTGGCGGAAGTGGCGGAGCAGGCGGTCCAATCGGTGGCGGTGGTCGCCCTCTTGGCGGCGGTGGTGGCGGGATCGGCCCTGGAGGCCCACTCGGTGGCGGTGGTTCTGGTCGCGGTGGTGGCTCGGGAGGTGGCATTGGCGGTAGTCCAAGTACGCCGGATAGCCCGGATGACGCAACTATTCCATTCCAAGCAGTAACCGTGAACACCATGAATGTACTTGCACCACTTCCTGAACATACGGAGCCAAAGTTGCACCCAACAGAAACAACTTGGTATCGAGCACTCATTACGTTCGATGTTGAAATCCTTCCACAACCAAGAAAAATTGAGGGAGGTGATCAGTGAGCAAGAAAAAAGGCATGGACCTCGATGTTCAAAAAATCATTGCTTGGTGTCGCGGTAATATAGTTCTTGTCATCTTAATTTCTGTATCAATTGGTGCAATCGTGGGTTTGCCACGTATGGCTGCGGATTGGGAAACAAATGTTGAAACGCAACTGCGAGATCGTTCCAATCACTTTAATCAACTTGATAACTTAGCGAGTACAACTGTAACGCCTCCGGGTACAAATGAATCACATAAGGTCGTCGTCAATCAAGCACTCGTTGATGACTATAAAGTTGTGACAGATGAGATGCGTGGTGACGCTCAAGAAGTCGTTGCGATGGCTCTTCAACTAAATCAAAAAGATTACGAAGTTCCATTTGCATCAACCCTCTTCCCGTCGCCAACACAAGACCAACTTGAAACACTCCCGCAATTGTTTCACCGTCAACTTGAGATGAGTTACAAAAATCTGCTTGAGCTTGCAAATGCAGGCAACCCACCAACTCAAGAAGACATGGTCGTATCACTCGAAGATGCTCGCGTTGGGTTTATGGAAACGAATCTAAGCACTCGTCATGATGCTGATTTGACCCAGGAGCAAAGAACAAGTTTAGAAAATCATCTTTCCTCATTGCGAATGTCAATTCTCCGAAACAAAGCAGAATCGATTAGTGTTTATCTTGATGAAGCAGCATTGGAAACTCCAGCGTTTGATGTGACTATGATGCCAGGCGTTGGGGAGCTGTTTGTTTGGCAGTGGCGTTACTGGGTTGTTGCAGATGTGATTGGATCAGTTGCTGCAATCAACGATGGACAAACAGAAGTGACTTCGCCTATTAAGCGAGTCGTTAAGTTGGAAGTACTCGGTCTGCCAACAGTTGGTGAAGAACCAGCTAGAGGCGGCGGCTCAGGTGGCTCTGGTGGGGGAACGGGCAGTGCGCCGCCACGCCCTCCAATGGGCGGCGGACGACCAAATCCATTTGGTGGCGGCGGTAGACCGGATCCATTTGGTCCGGGCGGTGGGGGCGGCGGAGCTGGTGGTGGAGGTGGTTCACCAACTCCATCTGGTAGCGGCAGGCCACCAAAAGCAAATGAAGACGGAACACTTGCGACGTCACATACCGGAAGAACCAGCGGCGATTTGTATGACATTATCCAAGTCAGGATGAAATTGGTAGTAGATACTGCCCGCATTCCATCAACACTTGACGGTTTCGCTCAATATAACTTTATGACAGTCATTGATTTGGACTTGCAACCAGTCGACAAATTTGTCGCACTTGGTTACGGATTCGATTATGGGCCTGCGTCTGTTTCTGAGCTGACCGTTGTGTTTGAAACAGCTTGGCTCCGTTCGTGGACAACTGCGTTTATGCCAGACTCAGTGAAAAAAGCAATTGGCATTGACCCTAAGAAGAACTGATGGAATAGGAACAAGTATTTCATGAAATCAAAAGGCACAAGCGTTTGGGAACAATACATTGAGTTCGTCGTGCTCGGCATTGCGGCACTCGTGCTGTGTTGGTTTACTTGGGGAGCGCTTACTTCAAAAATTGAACATCGCCAAGGCTCGCGAGTCGTTACGACTGGCAACGTTGATGATGAGTTGTTGAAAGTGGCGAATAAGATTCGGCCAAAATTACAAGATGGAACGCCAAGTCCGGTTGATGTGAGTACATACTCATCCCTGCTTGATTCGTTCAACAACAGACTACAAGCGTCAACAGCGCCATCACGTAGAGTGATTTTCCCAGATGTAGACATGACATCAGAGATTGATGCCAATCAAGAAGTCGAAGCGGAGTTAAGACTGTATGTCACTCCAGATATTGACGCACCTCAGGACATCCAAACACAGCAATGGTTTGGCACAATTGCCGATAGCGAGTTTGAGAGAGTTGAAGCGCTTGAAACAGTTGTCGAAGGGCCTCCACATGACACAACTTGGGTGCAAGTTGCAGCGAGTTTTGATGTTGATGAAGTCGTTGCAGCATTTACAGCAGCAACTGAGTCTGTAGAAGCCATCCCTTCGCAATGGTTCGATGAAGGTGCAGACATCTTCGACATTGTTTTAGAAAGACAAACACTAAGTGAAAGCGGATGGTCTGCGGCAGAAATGGTTGAAGTTTTACCAGGTCACTTGACGTATCGAAGCGACATTGAAACAGGCAACATCGATGCGATGGAACGCGAAACTATCATTAGATTGTTGCGTGGCGGTTCTCAAAGCGAAATTGCAAATCCTAATTTTTATGAACTCAAAGGCGTGAAGCCTACGACCCTACAGACGCCATGGCTATGGGATGGCGAAATTGTTATTGAAGATGGTCCAACAAGTGAACTTGAAAGAGATCTCAAGCGAATCGACAAACGAATTGAACAGCTAGAAAAGCGAATCGTGATTCTGCAAGAACGCATTGCAAAAGAGAATGAACGTGGTCGCGGCGGTGGCGGCGGTGGCGGTTCGCCGCTTGGTGGCGGTGGTTCTCCTGGTGCTGGCGGAAAGAATAATGCAAAGATTGCGCGCTTAGAAGCACAATTACAACGCTCGCGTCAAGATCTCGTTGCCTTTCAAGACGAAAAGATTGCAATTGAGTTAGAGATTCAGCAGATTGAAGATGAAGCAAACAGCGTCGAGGAAGTCATTATGACTGGTGATGTTTGGATTTGGGCACACGACATGGATGCTGTTCCAGGTGAAACCTATCGATATCGAATGACCGTTCAAGTTGCTAACCCATTCTTTGGTCACAAGCCAAGTTTGTACCCAGAACAAAAACCGCTTGCAGATAGCGTTGTAATGTCATCAGCAAAAAGTGACTGGACGTCTTCGATTGAGATTCAGAAACCGCTTCAGTGGTTCGTTCTTACCGCAACACAATCAGGTCAATCAATTTCACCAGATGCACTAGACAGTGGCCGCGTCTCTGCGGAAATCTTTGAGTTCAAAGATGGCGTATGGACATCAAATGTCATTGGTGTACCTGTAGGTCAAAGACTCGCACAGCCAAGAGCAGATGGATTCGTCAGTGATTGGTTTGTTTTAGACATTCTTGAAGATGTCGCAGGTGAAATTGTATTGCTCCAGAACGTTGATGATGCTGAAATTTCGATGATTAAACCATTTGAAGTGGCGATGAGTCAACGATTAGCTCAGTTAAGACAACAGGTTAAGAATCAGCCTACTGAAGAAGAGGAAGAAGATGATTCAGGGATGGATCCATTTAACAATCCTCCTCGAGGTGGTGGTGGCGGTGGTGCCGGCGGTGGCGGTGCGTTTTAAGCGATGTTGATTTAACCCAAGAATCCCACTTTTTTAACCCGAAATAGGCGAAAAATTTTAGATTTGACCTGCGAAGCGTTGACGCTCAGCCTAGTTTAGGTACACTCTCCGGCTCGCCGTTTTTTTATGGCGGCGATGCAGGCTTTTAGTCTGCATGCTCTTTGACAAGTTCATGACTGTAGTAACAATGCAAAAACCATTCTTATTCCATCCCAGGAATAAGAGCGGGTCTGCATTCACCGAATTTTTATAATTTAAAAGTTTAAAATTTTTGAGAGCGATCTGAAAATAATCGTTATATCGTTTGACCGTCGGTGTGTTTTTTTGAACACACTGATTGACTGGGTACCCTTTGCAAAACCCAGTCGGGCACGTTGATGAATTCTTATTTGAGATGAAGTCGGCATGACCAGGTCGTTAAGGGCATATGGTGGATGTCTTGGCGTTGAGAGGCGATGAAGGACGTAGGAACTTGCGATAAGTCTTAGGGAGCTGGTAACCAAGCAATGATCTAAGAATCTCCGAATAGGGAAACCTAATCTGTTATGCAGATTACCCATACCCGAATGCATACGGTATGGGGGCGAACGCAGCGAACTGAAACATCTCAGTAGCTGTAGGAAAGGAAAGCAAAAGCGACTCCGTAAGTAGCGGCGAGCGAAAGCGGATCAGCCCGGTGTGAATATATATTTGTCATACTTTGAAGTGTCTGGAAAGGCACACCACAGAAGGTGATAGTCCTGTACGGGAACAGCAAGTATATTGATACATCTTTACGAGTAGCACGGAGCTCGTGAAACTCTGTGTGAACATAACGGGGTCCACCCCGTAAGGCTAAGTACTCCTCAACGACCGATAGTGAATCAGTAAGGTGACTGAATGATGAAAAGCACCCCGATAAGGGGCGTG
>JAYZCQ010000031.1:0-15961 GCA_036338245.1 Planctomycetota bacterium | reverse complement strand
CTATTATCGAATGCTCAATGAAGGGCGTACACAGCAGGCGGCAAGAAACAAATTGTTTGCAGACGAAACGATGGAGCAGGCAGTAGCAGTTGCAGGCGATTCTTTTGAAGTCAATATGACTTACTTAAGGGAAATGCTTCTCAGACAAAACGTACTTCGACAAGAATATTTAAGCGATCCAGAATCGGTGACAGGCGAAGAGTTAGAAGTCGCGAATGTAACTGTTTTAGATTCACAAGAAAACCTTGTAGACGCCTTTCAACTTGAGCGTCATGAATCTCGTGTTTCTGAGATAGTCTCACTGCTAGTTAGTTCAGGTATCGATGGGCAAGCAAAAGCGATCGAATTATTGCAAAGATATCTTGAAGACCGGCCAACTGATGTGGCACGTCGTCACATGCTTTCAGTACTCCTTGTCGAGCAGGGAGATTATGCAGATGCAATCATCGAAGCTACTAAAGCGCTCGATGTACCGCAACAAACAGTTGGGCTGAAAGCCATCGAGCAATTCGCTGCCAACCCTGTTGCTGCAAGAGTGTTAGTTCAATCATCAATTGGTCTAGCGAATGCTAGCGAGACAGATAGTGAACGTGAGTCGCATATTGCTGATGCAAAAAAATATAGAGTCATCTTGGCAGACTATCTTTCCAACAACGAAGAGCACCATATTTTGAATTATGCAGATGGTGCGATTGCTCTTGCTGAGGAAGATTATCAAAGAGCGGTTCAATTGTTAGAAACGGTTATAAGTAAAAACCCTGATTCAACAGCTCAAGTATATAGAGAAGCTGCAGTAGCCCTTGAGGAAACAGGGGCTCGAGGCATTGCAATTGAGAGAATGGCTAAAGCCATTCAAATTCAACCAACTGTTCTGTCAAACTATCTAATGAAAGCACAGTTAGAGTTGTTGAATAAAGATTATCTCGCTGCTGAGAGTACGCTTTCCGTACTCGCCCAAGAAGCAAAATCGAGGCCAGAAGTTGCAGAGATGTTAAACATCATTGCATTGAATATTGATAGCAAAGACATTGAAGTAACTGATGAAGGATTAAGGTATCTCAAAGATATCGACCAGCTCATTCAAGACAAATCGTTTGGCCAAGCAACAGAGATGATTGATTCTTTGATTCAGCAAGCTCCAGAAGATTGGAGATTCTACGCGGCAAAGTCGAACATTTACATTGCGCAAGACAATTTTGATGATGGTCTAGCGATGTTGAAAAAAGCGCTTGAGTTAAATCCGGAGTCAGACGTAATTAGACAACGTGTCGCTCTACTTGAGTCGGCAAATCCTATCGATGCTTACATTTCGTATCTTGAAGGCCAAGAACTTACAGATGCAGAACGCTACAGTCAGATTGCTATTCACTGTTTTGATCTTGCGAGGAGCAAATATATTCAAGCAGCCATGCTTGAACGGTCAGGTTTTACAGAGCGTGCAAAAGAAGCGACCGAGTTAGCAGCGCTTGCAGAAGCTAAAAGTGAAGAGTATCAAGAATTGCTCAGGCAAGAAGGCGGAGATTTAACAACCTTAACCCTAGTGAAGTTTGAGAAGGCTCTTCAGGAGAAGTTAATCGAAGAAGCAAATGCGCTGCTCGAAGAGTTGTCTGCAACAACAAATGATAAAGTGTTGCTTCGAACGAAAAAGATTCGAATTGCACTTGTTGAAGCTCTCGTTGCAAAAGACGCCGACCAAGAAGGGGTCTACAAGGCAAAAATGGATTCCGCGTTAGCGCAGGCTCAATCATTGACAAATGATGTCCCATATACAGATGAGTCTTGGAAAGCATTAGGCATTGTCTACCAACAACTCGGGATGCTTAAAGAAGCTGTAGAAGCTGCCGGTGAAGCTTATCGAATTGACTCTGAGAGTACTGAAAATATCAAGAGATATCTAGGTGTTCTTGTTCAAAGTGGGGATGATCCTCAGCGAACCTTGAGGATTGCAAGAGCAGCAATAGAGCAATATCCGTTAAACAGCCAATTCTCAGAAATGTGGTTAGAGATTGAATCGCAGTATGGTGACTTGTCTAAAGTGATTCAGTATAGAATCGCTGCGTACGTTCGCCAGCCAGATGAACTGATTAACGCATTATCATTGGCATATGTGCTTGTAAACGCTACTCCAAGTTTCGATCTCATTCCAGATAGCAAGAACGAGCGTAAATACACGCTTAGAGCTTGGAATCAACTTACTGCTGAAAACAAAGCGAAAGAACTCAATGAGTTGCAGACAAGTTGGAACGAATTAGTTTCTTCGATATTAGATGACGCAAGCAAGTCAAGCGAAACAAATGCAAGAGTTGCATTCATTCATGCATCAATCGCACGCGATATTGGTCAAATGGATAGAGCATCTGAAATTTGGGATGATTTCTTAATTTCAGAAATTGATAAAGACACTTATTCCGAGAGTGTCATCGCTGCTGCAAACTTCATGCAATTGGCAAACAGATTTGAGCAAGCAGTCACAATCTTGACAGAGTCAATTGAGATTGAACCATCTAGCATTGAAATTCAGACAGCATTGGGATCACTGTATTTCATTGGTGGCAGGTATGAGGAAGCTGTTGAATTACTTGAAACAGTTGCCGAAACATCGAACGACCCCGTAGTCATTGGTAGGTTAGTTGAGTCATATGTGTATACGGGCAGATTTGAAGATGCTGAGAACACTCTTGGCCGCTTAGGTAACTCTGATGGCAGTTATGGTCGGGCAATGTTGAATGCAATGATTAGTAGAGTCAAGAGTTCAAAACTACTTGCTCAAGGAGATTTGCAAAACGGGCGTGCGGAGTTGATTAAATATAGGAATGCGCTACGAGAAGCGATCAATATTGATGCAACAAATGCTACGCCGTATATATTCCTATGCAAAACGCTTCTCAACGAATATCGGTTGACCCAAGATGAAGCACTATTAGAAGAAGCAATCCAAGTCGCTGATGAAGGTGAAAGTAGTCAAACGGATTCAGAAGACTTTGCAGTAGTAAGGACTGATGTGCTGCAAGCAGATGGTCAAATCCATCGTGCGATTGATCGACTTTCAAGATATTTAGCAGAACATCCTGAAGCGGATGTTGTAAGACAGCGTTTGATAGAAGCGTATTTGGATACTGAGGAAGAAGATAAAGCTGTCCACACTGCTCAAGCGGGCATTGATGAAGACCCTTCAAATCCAACTTGGTATCAACGCTTAGGTGATTTGCATTTGAGAGCTAATGACGACGCAACATTAGCGGTCAAAATGTATCTAGATGCTCTGCAACGAGATCCAACGGTTAGTAAGTTACTAAAACTAGATGAAATGACACGAACTGACCAAGTTATGCCAGACAGGCAGATTTTAGCGATGACGCAGGGTGTGCTCTCTCGCTCCCATCCAATAATTGGAGCTATCGAAGCTAAAGCGTTGAACAACCTAGAGCGAAGGCGAGACGCACTTCTTGCGATGAACAAATCATGGGTTGCATTTGAGACTGCAATCGAGAACGGCTGGCTTACGCCTAATGCCAACGCTAGCTGGTTCTTGAATCTTGCTGAACTATTTAAAGACGCTCCTGAAGAGGGAGAAGCATATTTTGTTTTATTAAATACTGATCGCTCACCAAACGGCCAAACTGGTCTTGCGACGTACTACCAATCTTTTGGTGGAGAGTATGAAGCAAAAGCAATTCAGCTGCTCAAAGAAGTGGTGGATAAAACAACGCCTGGAAGCCCCGATCGCGCTAGGGCATTAATGTTGCAAGGCGGTTTCTTAGTTGACAGCAAGCGTTACGAAGAAAGTGAAGTCGTGTATAAGCAACTATCTAAAGAACAAGCTTCACCGCTCATTCTGAACAATCTCGCTTATGTCGTTGGTGTATATCTCAACAGGCCCGAGGATGGCATCGTCATTGCTAAAGAAGCAGCAGAGAAAGCGCCCCATATCCCATCAATCATCGATACCGTTGCAAAACTACATTTGCATCTTGGTGAGCCCCAAAAAGCAGCAGAGACCTATGCTTATCTATTGCAAGTCGACCCAGCAAATGTTAAGGCGATGACACAATTGTCGCTGCTTTACGCAGATGAGTTGAATGACACAGACAGGGCAATTGTTTATGCTGAACGAGCAAGAAGTCAGAGTCCACGGTCACCCAAAGTGCTCGATGCACTTGGCTGGAGTTATTATCGGGCAGGGCGTGATGCAAAAGGCGAAGAGTTTCTCCAGCTCTCAATCAAAAGAGGAGACACTGCATCGGCGTATCTTCATATAGCACAAGTACTTATGGACAATGGCAAATATGAGAAGGCATTAGGAGAGTTAAGAATTGCAGAAGAATTAGCACAAGATGCTTATTCAAGGAACAGAATACAGGGCGTGAAAGACGATATTCGCAAGAAGCAATCTGATTCTGGATCGTAAACAAGGGTATTTAACAAACAATGGCAGCACAACCACAACGACAATCAGGACCCCCACAACGTTCTATGCCCAAAGGGAGAGCGATTGATCCTGTCCGTGTGATTCGTCGATATTGGAAAGGAATACCTGTTTGGGGCATTGTTGGGGCAATTGTCGGCGCTGGAGCCTTTTTCTTGTTTTCAAGAATTTACCCTCTGTACACCGGCGACATTATGTTTGAAGTCCGGCCCGGTCTTGGTGAAGCTACTGAGATTGGCACAATGGAAACTACAAATGACAAAATGATCGAGCGAGTCGCTGCTACTCAAACATTCCTTATTAAAGATAGAGCGATTTTGACTGAAGCTGTTTCGAACAGAAACATGCGAGAAACAACTTGGATTCAACAATTTGTGGAACCTGCAACACAAGTTCTTCTCGTTGACCTTGCAGTCGATGAACTTGAAGAAGAGCTTTCAACTCCTATCCAACGTGGCACAAACTTGTACGGCATTCGCTGGTCGGGTCATGTCCCCTCTGATGTTCCGATTATTTTGAACGCAGTAGCAGATGCATACATGAGAAGAACTGAAGCGCTTGATGATGAGAGTTTCCGTTCAAATGCTGACTTGTTTGAAGAAGAAGGCCGCCGCATCAAACTTGCACTTAGAGACTTGAACGATGAACTTCAAGGATTTATTCAAGCGAAAGGTATTACAACGCTTGATGATTCGCGTTTCTCTGCAGCGATGTATGAACTGCAAAAACTCACTGAGCAACTTACTGTTTCTAAGGCAGGACTTACAGCAACTCAGCAAGATTTTCTTAGAGTTGCAGCAAAGCTTGACGGTACACTTGAACCCACAATGGAAGATAGACTTCTTGCTGACCGCGACCCAATCATTTTGCGTCAGCAACAAAGTTTGGAAGCTCTAGAATCTCAGTTGCGTGCATTTAGGGATAGGCTTGAGCCGTCACATCCTCAAGTGCGAGATATGGAAATTTCAGTAAGAGCAACTAAAGATCAGATTGAATCAAAAATAAGTTCAATCATCGAACGAAACCTTAATGCACAATTGCGGGAACTCATCACAATGAGAGACCAGCTTGCAGTAAGTTTAGAGCGTACGCAATCTGATATTGAAAACAAAGATGCTGAGTTAAGAGAACTAGCATCAAATCAATCAGTCTTTGAACATTTAGAATCATCGCGTAAGCAACTTGAATTGCAACGAGATGAAAACACAAGACTCATATCATCACTTCGATTAATGCAGTTGCGTGCAGATGCTTCACGTGTGAGACAAGCTACTCCAGCTTTAGAGCCGAGAAAGAAATCATTCCCTGAGTTTGAAATCATGCTTCCTGCAGGGATCTTCTTAGGTATTGCTTCGTTTTTAGGTGTTGTATTCTTACGTGAAATGACAGATCAAAAAATCCGCTCAGCTTCTGATGTGCTCATCATCCCAGGTGCAAAAGTCGCCGGCGTACTGCCTGATATTCATGAAGACCCCGCAGGGCTAGAAACTCCAGAACTTGCGCTCGTCCATAGTAGCGAAGGCGTCTTTGCAGAATCATGTCGGCAAGCCTGGACAGGTATTGCTCGCTCTATGCAGCAATCAGCACACCAGTCGCTACTCATCCTTGCAGCAGCGCCTGAAGCTGGGACGACCACGATCATTGGCAACTTTGCCTGCGCCGCACAGACTGCAGGAAGTAGGACTGTTGTTTTAGATTGCAACTTTAGAAGACCGCATCTAGCAGGCATGTTCGATATTGATGATGCAAACAATGGCATCGCAGATGTTCTTGCAGATGGTAAAACAATCGATGAAGTCATTCATCGCACTGATGCTGGCGTTGATGTAATTTCTGCAGGTTCTCCAGCAAATAGACTCTCACAGCGTCTTGGCAGTGAACGAATGAGAAGCATTCTGGCACAATTGAGAGACAAGTATGATGTCATCTTGATTGATGCGCCTCCGTCAATTGTTGCAGGTGATGCAGTTCTGATTGCTAACCTTGTTGACTCAGTTTCACTTGTTGTTCATAGTGACCGTGATGATCGCGGACTCGTAGCACGCGTCTTGCGTGAACTCTCTGAGAGTAGAGCCGAAATGCTTGGCGTTATGGTGAACGCAGCAGTAGGCACAGTTGGTGGTTACTTCCGTAAAAACTACCTCGCAATGGTTTCATACGCAGAACAAGAAGAAGACGAAGACGAATAAGACTACATGCAACCGAGCACGACTCAAGAGCCATTTTTAAATATAGGTTGGGTCGATTTGTTAATTGGCTACTGGCCGGTGTTGCTTGTGTCCTTTGTGGTTTCTTGTATCGCAACACCAATCTGCCGCACGATTGCACATAAGACGGGTGTTGTAGACAGGCCGAATGAAGCTCGAAAAATCCACACAAAGACAACAGCATATCTTGGTGGCGTAGCTGTCCTCATTGCGATTTTCGCCGGAATCATTGTAAGTTACACATCACTGATTCAATCGCCCGAGATTTTTAGGCATGTGCCTGTCGCGGTTCTTGTTGGCATGGGCGCAATTGCATTCACTGGCTTTGCAGATGATGCCTTTGGATGGGACCCTTGGTATAAAACTGCAGGGCAACTCGTCGCAGCGGCGTCTCTCTCGGTCGCAGAAGTTGGTGTCAATGTTGCGGCGGGCTTCTTCAATAGCGTCTTCGGGCAGGCCGACATTGGTTTTTTCATTGGCGGTTATTACGTCAGTATTACTTACTGGGTTGGTACAGCAATCATTGCAGCATTTGTGTTAGGTGCATGCAATGCAGCGAATCTTATTGATGGCTTAGACGGCTTGTTGTCCGGCGTCGTTGCGATTACTGTCATTGGGCTTGTGCTCATCAGTGCATTTGTAGCAACTTCGCTTACACCTGAACAACTCATCCATATTCGCGACACGCTTCCACCCGATTGGCTCAGCACAAGAGGTGATGGCCTTACCCTTACAGGCGCAAACATTGTGATGGGACTCTCAGTGCTTGGCGCGGTTTTAGGGTTCCTAGTGTTTAACTTTAACCCAGCATCGATTTTCTTAGGCGACACCGGTAGCCTGCTGCTTGGTTATGTTTGCATTGCTATGGTCTTAATGCTCGGCGAGCGAGGGCAAACACATATCGTCATTGCTGGACTCATCGTCTTTGCATTGCCAATTCTGGACACATTGCTTGCAATCATACGCAGGAAGATGGCTGGGAAGCCAATTTCAGAACCAGACTCAAATCACATTCATCACATTCTTAAACGGAAGTTCGTAAGCGTAAAGAAAACGGTCTTGATTTTATATGCACTATCTATGTTGTTCTGCATCTTGGGTTACATAATGGCATGGGGGCACACAACGGGGCAATTTAGAGCATATGTAATTTACATTGTTGCTGCAATACTCTTTGGTGGCATCAGTCTCATTGCGTTGAATGCAGCACGGAAACACGAACATGGCTAGAACCTCCGTCCTGTTTGTGTGCATGGGGAACATATGCAGAAGTCCTGCTGCGGAATCTTTTTTTAGGAGAGAGGTAGAACTCGCTGGGCTAGCGACGTCTTTTGACATCGACTCTGCTGGAACGGGGGGCTGGCATAAGGGATCGCCTCCTGATAGCAGAATGCGGGAAGCAGCAGATAAACAGGGACTCAGCATTTCTGGTTCAGCGCGTCAAGTGTGCGAGGCAGACTTTGAACAGTTCGATTGGATTTTTTGCATGGATGACGATAACTATGCCAATCTCATGAGCATGGGGGCAAGCCCGGAGATTACGCATAAGTTATTGCCGTTTATTGGGCACGATTCAATTGATGATGTGCCAGATCCCTACTATGGCGGAGAAGAGGGCTTTAGCTTTGTCGTCAGTCTTATTCATGAAGCCGCGAAGAAACTACTAAACAAACTTACTTAAGGTTGAGTAAAATACGGGGATGGCAACAACTTCGCCGACATGTGTGTTAATCGCCGACTCCTTTGATGATTCAGGCATCTCTCAACTTCAATCCATTGGGTGTGAAGTGCGTTGTGATTCTTCTCTTCAAGAAGAGTCGCTAGTTGCAGCAATTCAAGAGTTCAACCCAACGGTACTAATTGTGCGTTCAACAAAAGTAAGCGCAGCAATGATTGGGTCTACGGAATCACTAGCACTCATCGTTAGAGCTGGGGCTGGTTTCGATATGATTGATTTAAGCGAAGCATCTAAGAGGGGCGTCTTTGTAGCAAACTGTCCGGAAAAGAATTCGATTGCTGTTGCTGAACTTGCTTGGGGGCTCATTCTTTCATGTGACCGCCGCATTCCGAATCAGACAATTCGGTTGCGTGAAGGTCGGTGGGAAAAGAAAGCGTTTTCAAAAACACGAGGTCTCTACGGAAGAACACTTGGCGTCATTGGTTTAGGAGGAATTGGAAGAGAAGTTGTCAAGCGTGCGAAAGCGTTTGGTATGGACGTCATTGCTTGGTCGCGAAGTTTGAATCAAGACAAAGCAAATGAGTGGGGTATTCAGTGGACAGAAGATATCAATGAACTCGCAAACGCATCTGATGTAGTATCTGTTCACGCTGCATCAACGCCTGAAACAAAACACATAATCAATGCGGCATTTTTAGATTCAATGAAAGATGGTTCCATTCTTATCAATACAAGCAGGGGAGCACTGATTGATGAAGAGGCCCTTTGTAAAGCTGTTGAAGAGAAGAACTTGTTGGTTGGCTTAGATGTGTTTAAAAATGAACCAAGCAGCGGCTCTTCTGAGTTTAGCCCTCGAATCGCGACATTTGAAAACGTCTTTGGGACGCATCACGTCGGCGCATCAACTGCACAATCTCAGCAAGCAATCGCAAGTGAAGCAGTGAGAGTCGTTAAGCATTACTGTGATCAAGGCGAAGTGTACAACTGTGTAAACCGTGCTGTTGAGACCCCAGCAAAGTCACTGCTTTCAGTTAGGCATCAAAATTTGCCAGGCGTTCTCGCTCATGTCTTCGAGCTACTTAGTCATGCGGGCGTGAACGTCGAAGAGATGGAAAACATAATGTATGACGGAGCTCATGCAGCATGCGCCCGCATCCAACTTAGTGAAGAACCAAACAACGAACAACTTGAAGCAATTCGTTCCCACGAACACGTTCTATCAACAACCCTTACCCCACTTTCTTAGAGAGCAAACATGACTACAACAACAGGCAGAATCTTGAACTTCTCAGCAGGACCAGCGACATTACCAGAACCTGTTCTTGAACAGGCACGCTCTGACATTTGGGATGTGAAAGGAAGCGGAATCGGTATTTGTGAGCACAGTCACAGGGGCCCAGTCTTTGATGAAGTGCTTGCTGACGCAGTCGCTGATTGTAGGGAAGTGGGTCAGATTACGGACGAGTTTGATATTTTGTTTCTGCAAGGTGGAGCAACCATGCAATTCGCAATGGTGCCAATGAACTTTTTGCCTGAGGGTTCAACTGCAAACTATGTGAACACTGGCGTCTGGACATCAAAAGCGCAAAAAGAAGCCATGAAACTCGGCAATGTACACGTTGCTTATGACGGACAACCGGATTCGTTTGACCATTGCCCATCTCAGGCAGAATTAAACTGTACTCCGGATGCGTCATATCTTCACTACTGTTCAAACAACACAATTTATGGCACGCAGTTCAATCACACGTTGAGCGATTCAGGAAGAGTTGTGTGTGATATGAGTTCAGACATTTTCTCAAAACCAATCGACTGGAATGCATTTGACATGGTTTATGCAGGCGCGCAGAAAAACTTAGGTCCATCTGGCACAGTACTCGTCATTGCTCGCAAAGATATGCTTGAAACATGTCCCGACCATCTGCCATCGATACTCAATTACAACGCAATTGCGAAGAAGGGCTCACGGCTTAATACGCCGCCGGCATTTGGCATTTACCTAATGGGACAAGTCTTTAAGTGGATACTTAGTGAAGGCGGCGTTTCAGCAATGTATGAACGCAACGCTCGAAAAGCAGGTTACATTTATGAAGCCCTTGAAGCCAATAGCGATTGTTACAAAATCTTTGCTCAAGAAAGTAGTCGTTCACTCATGAACATTTCGTTTACAACAAGCGAAAATGTCAAGAACGATACGTTCCTCAAAGAATCTGCTTCGCAAGGGATGTCTGGATTGAAAGGTCACCGCGACTTAGGCGGCATCAGAGCATCAATCTACAACGCATTCCCTGAAGAAGGTTGTAAAAGGTTCGCTGATTTTTTAAATGCATTCGCTCAATCGCATTAATCGAGATCGTGCACAAAAAGCCCTGACCGCAACTTTGGTTCAAACCAAGTTGACTTTGGTGGCATGATGAGTCCTGCATCGGCAACATCAAGTAGTTGGTCTATCGATGTGTGATACATCGAAAACGCAACTGCGGCATCTCCACGGTCAACGCGTTTCTCTAATTCATCTGTTCCACGAATACCGCCAACAAAGTCGATGCGTGTATCACTGCGAGGGTCGCCTATGCCAAGCATGGGGGTAAGCACTAGCGTTTGCAATAGTTCAACGTCGAGCGATGCAACCGGGTCGCTTTTATCTATGAGTTCAGGATTAAATGTAAGAAGATGCCAGCCCTCTTCTTTGCCAAGATACACGCAGCATCGACCTTCTTGCAAGGGACTTGGCGTTTCTGTTGCAGTCAGTGTGCCAACTTCTTTAAACGATTCAAGGAGCGATGCCGGCGTTAAACCGTTTAGGTCTTTAACGATTCTGTTGTAAGGCAAAATGTCAAGTTGCGTTGAAGGGAACAGCACAGCGAGGAACCAATTGTATTCCTCGCTACCATCATGTTCTGAGTTTGCATCTTTTCGCTCGCGTGCTGCCCTTGCAGCACTTGCACTTCGGTGATGTCCGTCAGCAACATATGCAACATCGATTGCTTGGCAGGCAAGTATCAACGCTTCTTCGTTGAGAACTTTCCATCCTGTGTGCGTGACGCCATCATCTGCGACAAAGTGAAAAATGGGTCTCTTAATCATCTCTTCATTGATGATTGAGTCGATGCCTTCATTTCCGCGATACGTTAAGAAGACCGGACCTGTATTGGCATTGAGTTCAAGAACGTGCCTTGTGCGGTCATCTTCTTTGACCTTTCGTGTGTGTTCATGCTTTTTAATCAGGTTGTTGTTGTAGTCATCAACATGACAGCATGCGACCAACCCGACCTGCTGGTGTTCCCCCATGCACTGTCTATATAAGTAAAGCCCGGGCTCTTCGTCTTTTTGGAGTGCCCCGTTTGCTAGCAAGGCTTCATAATTCTCACGAGCTTTCGCATAAATAGCATCGTCGTATGGCGAGTGGTCATCTGGAAAATCAACTTCCGAACGGACAATACGCATGAAACTATCTTCGTGCTTTGATGCGTGAGACTTTGCTTCTTCACGGTTGACAACGTCATAAGGGACAGATGCAACTCGCGAGGCATCGCTAGGAGTTGGAAAAACGGCATTGAATGGACGGATATGGATGTGTGTCATAGGTCTACTATCGTTAAATCTCTGGAAGTTTAGGAAAGGAATGCGGATTGTACTTCCTTGTCTATTTCGTTGAACATATTTCAGTTCACTTCACTCATTCTATTTCCGAAGAAGAGTGGGCAGCAGTGCTGCAAAGCGTCGCCAGGAGGGCAGCGTTTCCCCCCGAGGTTCAAGATCAGCGTGATCTTGAAGTCAACTACTTTGATGGTCGCACAAAGCGGCACAGCAATGGGAGCAACAAATGAACCCCACAAACAAAACAACTAACCCAATTCGCCGAGCATTTACGCTGATTGAAATTCTCATCGTCGTCGTGATTCTCGGTATCCTCGCAGCCATCGTCGTGCCGCAATTCACAGACGCAGCAGATGATGCCAACGATGCTGCAGTGCGAAGTCAACTGCAAACGCTACGAGGTCAAATTGAACTGTACTACGCTCAAAATGCAGAGTATCCGGATCTTGTCACAGACGGCTGGACAGACATGATTGATGGTGACTACCTCATGGCTGCACCAACAAACTCACTTCAAAGTTCATCTACAGTCGCAGCAGCAGCAGCAGACGGTGTTGGCTGGGTTTGGGCTGAAAAAGCAGGCGCAAGCACAGCTATGGTGCTCACTGCAGTAGCAGCTGATGGTACTGATTTCGTAGAAAACTAAACTCTCCCTGCCACCTCGGGCAGTTCATTCCAGCCGTGCTCATGATGGAGGTCGTGAGCACGGCTGTTCTTTTGTACTGCATGAAACCAACGTCGTCCGATAACGAAACTTCTTTTGAGAATGCTTATCCAAATCCTAACTCAGAGTATTGAAGGCCCCTTTTTCAGTCGATGCAGTGAGGTGCAAGCCGTGAATAAACACACTATTAATAAAGCCAACATGAAGCATGGGTTTACAATCATTGAACTCATTGTGACCATCGCAGTGCTCGTCATTGCATCATGGATTTTGGTTCCATACGCAACAATGGGTGATGCTTCTTCGGGACAATCGGCAAGCCGACTTGCAGTCAGCCAGATGCTCACGGCTCAAATGGATGCGATTGCAGAGCAGGGCTACCGAAGAATCTACTTCTATCCAAATGGTTCAGGTTGGTGTGTTGAGATTGTTGAACAAGGTAATCTTGCGGCACCATTTGATGCGAACACAGCAAACTTTGCGGAACTCAAAACCGAATCACAAGGTCAAGATGGCTATGCCATCATGGACTTCACGACTGACAGACGCTTTCGAGCGATTTCAATTGATAACATTTCATTTGACGGGGGGAGTGAAAGCATCATCTTTGATCCAGCCGGCGGGATTGTTGCAAGCGATGGTTCGCCAAGCACTGGTGGAAGTTTCACTTTGCACAGCGGTGACCACTCATGGGATATCGCACTCGCTCCACTCACTGGAAAGATTTCAGTGCAGTCAAATGGAGGAGAGCCTTAAACATGTTTGCATTCAACAAAAAGACAAAGGGTCTCATTGGGATTGCATGCATTGACAATGGAGTGTCACTCGGCCAATGTTCATGGTCTAAGGGTCTTTATTCTTATCCAAAAGTCATTCGCTTAGAGCGAAATCCAAGAGATTTATCTTCGGATGATTGGCGAAGTGCAATTCATGACGCAGGACTTTCTGGGTCTGATTGCGTTGTTACTCTTCCACCATCCATGATTCACCATCAAGTCCTCAGACTTCCTGAGATGAACGATGTTGAAATTAAAGAGGCAGCGTCATGGGAAATGTCAGAGCGATTTGGGATAGACCGAAATAAACTTCAATCTGAGGCAATTCGCATTGGCTCAGGTGGCGATGTTCTCGCACTTGCTATTGAACACGACGAACTTGAGTGTATTCTTGAACCAATCTACGCAGCAGGTCTCAGGCCGACAAAAGTAGAAGCCCAGTGCATTTCAATCAGTCGCACGTTTAGTATGCTTCATCGAAGACAATCTGACCAAGGCAAAGTGCGTTCGCTCTTTAACTTTGGATTACACGATTCATCATTCATTATTCTTGATGGCGATTCGATGGTCTTCTATAAACAACTTCAGCACAAACAAGCTGATTTACTGAGCGTAATCGAATCACATACCGGCGTTAGCCAAATACAAGCAGCAAGCATGCTTGAAGAAGCACGATTTAATGGTGGCGAGCCAGCTATTTGTAAAGCAGTTCGCGATGCAACTCGTTCAATCCATGAAGACATCACAACTGACATCATGAAGTGCTTGCGACATTATGGTGTTACGAACCGAGGACCACTTTCCTCATGCATGTATATCACAGGTAAGGGCGGGTGGAACCAATTTCTTGGCCAACTCCTCTCAGCAGCATGCAATCAAGAAGTATGTGTAGACATGCAAGCGCCTCACGTCAGTCAACTCGGACATGAAACGCTGTCAGTGTCAGGTTGGCATGCAGTCCTTGGCGCAAGCCTCGCAATAATTAGCGGGAAACCAGCGAGGCGTGGAGAAGACAATCAACTGAAGGAGGCAGCATGAATTTGCTACCTAACAAATACGTAGAACGCACAAAGAGCAGAACACGCAGCAGCCGCGTTGCTGTGCTCGTCATGCTAGTTCTAAGCACAATCGTTGCATTTGCTACACATTCAAGATTCGCAGTCAATAGCTCATCAAATAGGCTCACGATTGGTCAAGCAAGAGCAAATGCTGCAATTGAACTAGAAGTCGACGCGACCTCGCTAAAGCTAGAAAAAGACACGTTGAAAGACTTTATTAAACAATACAAGTCAGAGGCGGTAATCTTCGAAATGGGACAACTGCTCTCTACGATTACAAACTTATTGCCTGAGTCAATGACGCTAGAAGAACTAGCGCTTGATGTTGTAGAGTCGAGTAACGGCAAAGGCATTAGCGGCAGATTGGCGGGGTTTGCAAAAAGCGATGAAGTTATTGCTGAAGTGGTTACTAGTTTGCAAGACCGCGAACCGTTTTCGGCAGTGCGAATGAACTTTAGTAAGTCTAGAACTATTCGCGAGCAACAGGCACGCGGTTTCAAGATTAGTTTCTTCATTGATTTAGATCAAAGATGGACAGTAACAAATCAGTTTGCAACAGCGGAGGACAATTGATGAGTGCTTCAAAAGAAAAATGGATGTTATTTTCGACGTTCGTCCTTGCGGTATTGTTCGTCACATTTTTTATCTTTCCGAACTATCAAGAAGCGGACTCAGCAAATGCAGAGGCTCACGGCCTTGAAGAAAGCGTCAAGCAACTTGAGAGACGTCAAGCTGAAGTGGAAGAACTTCGTAACGAACTTGTAGAGTTAGAGACATTTGTCCAAGATGAATGTAAGTATGTACCAAACTCCCCAGACATGTCTTCAATCATCAAATCTTTATCTCTTGATATTGATGGTTACAAAGTCGTCGACCAGTCATTTACTGCTGGCGTTGCGCCAAAGCAACAAGATCAAGAAAACTTCTTGATGCAGCCCCTTGCAGTGACCATGCAATCTGATTTCGGTTCAATCTACAGCATCATTCAGAATGTAGAAACGATGAACCGCTTCGTCAAGATTTCATCGCTCCGTATTTCGCGAAGTGAAAAGGAGGCAAGCGTTGAAGCCCCGACGCTTGATGCTGCAATTGGAATACATGCAATGTATGACGAGAAGGAGGTGCGACCATGAAAACACATTTGAAGAGAATCTGGCATCGACTCACTGCTGACAAAAGACAGTTTGGCTTGTTCTGCTCGTTGTGCTTTGTCGCACTCTTGCTCTGGGCGAGAATCATCGTGATTGAACGTCCGCCAAAAACTGCAGTGGCTAGTCCAGTTGCTGAATTTGTCATAAAGGAAACGCAGTCGTCCGATAACCGGCAAGTTTATGTCTCGCTTGACACTGAATTGCTACGAAACCCATTTGTTGTTCACCAATCTGCATTTCCAACGATTGGAGCTATGACTGATAATATTGCACCCCAAAGTAGTGATATCGGGCATGAAGAGTACACGCACTGCCTAGATGGCTTCGAACTCGAGGCTGTCATGGGCGAAATAGCAATGATTAATGGCAGAGTGTGTAGGGTCGGGGATGTCCTCGCTGGG
>JAYZCQ010000030.1:0-6643 GCA_036338245.1 Planctomycetota bacterium | reverse complement strand
TCTCAGAGTAATATATGTAGCTTATGGGTATTAATGATCGAGATTATGCACGTCCTCAGGGGCAATTCCGTCAAGTCAGACGACAACAGGGTGGTTCGCTGAGTGTGACGACATGGCTCATCATGATTTGTGTGGGCATCTTTGTCATTGACCCATTTATAAATTTCAAGTTGCGGGAGTGGCTTTACCTATCAACTGATCACGCGATTTGGGGCGTTCAATATTGGCGCTTCATCGGTTTTCAGTTTTTACATGGAAGTTTCCAACATCTCGTCTTTAACATGATTGGACTGTACTTCTTTGGTCCACTTGTTGAACGGTATTTAGGTGGGAAAAGGTATCTTGCGTTTTATCTATTGTGCGGTATCTTTGGTGCGGTTCTTTACCTCATTCTCAATCTTGCTGGTTATGTCGTCGGAACGGATTTTCCTGGATTGCTCTTTAACGATACTGCGACGCCACTTGTTGGTGCTTCAGCAGGCGTGTTTGGCATTTTGCTTGCAGGTGCGTTTCTCGCGCCAAATGTCACAGTACTGCTCTTTTTCATTATTCCAATGCGGTTATCAACGCTCGCTTATGTACTCGTTGCAATAGCAGTATTGACAGTGCTCTTTGGAGGTGAAGGTTCAAACAAAGGTGGTGAGGCGGCACACCTTGGAGGAGCGATTGCAGGGTGGTACTTTATTCGGAATCCACACCATCTCAACGGCTTCTTTGATTTCTTGGGCAAGGCTGACCCAACCTCTCAGCATTTTGCATTGAAGCAGCGAAGGCATTCACAAAACGACGTTGACAAAATACTCGACAAAATTCACCGCAAAGGTCTTCAAAGTTTGACGCCAAAGGAGAAACGTATTCTTCATGAGATGTCAAAACAACAAAAAGAAGCAGAGCAGTGAGCGGTCCACTATCGTTTACAATTAAGCATAAGTCTTCCGAAAATGCCTCGCGTGCAGGTGTCGTTGAAACATGCCATGGTTCTTTTCAAACGCCTGCTTTCATGCCTGTTGGTACGAAAGCAACAGTTAAAGGTGTTACGCCGGATCTCATTAAATCAACTGGTTCGGAAATTATCTTAAATAACGCATATCATTTGATGCTTCGCCCAGGCGATGAGATGGTTGCTAAGTTTGGCGGAGTTCATGAGTTCATGAAATGGTCAGGACCAATCTTAACTGACAGCGGTGGGTATCAAGCGTGGTCGATGGCAGACATCAATAAAATCGACGAAGATGGGGTGACGTTTAAATCAATCATCGATGGTTCAAAGATTCGTGTGACACCCGAACGCTCAATCGAAATCCAGAACAATTTAGGTGCAGACATCATCATGGCGTTTGATGATTGTCCCTCATCAATCGCGCCGCAATCACAACATCTTGAGCGAAGAAGGCATGCGTTGACCGCACGGGATGGAGCACTTAATGAAGAGGAACACCACAAACGTTTGTTGCAATCGCTAGACCGCACGGCACGCTGGCTTGAGCGGTGTGACAAGGCACATCAGAAAAAAGATGTCCAATCACTCTTTGGTATCGTTCAAGGCGGGACAAATCTCGACCTTCGGACTCGCAGCGTCGAGCAAGTCTGTTCAGTTGATTTGCCCGGCTACGCCATTGGCGGGGTTGCAGTTGGTGAGAGTCCAAATGCGATCGCTGATGTCGTAAAGTACACAGCGAATCTTCTTCCCGAAGAAAAACCTCGATATTTAATGGGGGTAGGATACGAGCGGGATATTGTCAGTGCAGTTGCTGCGGGGATTGATATGTTCGATTGCGTTCTGCCTACCCGAAATGGTCGAAACGCCCATGCATTTACGCGGAATGGCCAAATTCACCTTCGAAATGCCCGTTTTAAGGACGATATGAGCGTTTTGGAGGAGGGGTGCACCTGTTATACCTGTTCTAATGGGCATGGAAGGGCGTACCTCAGGCACCTTTATACTTCCAAGGAGATGCTTGGGGGTATTCTCGTGAGCATACATAACATTCACCACTTCCAGTCTCTCATGGTGGACATACGGGCTGCAATAAGCGAAAATAACTGGTCTTGGCTCATCAGACGATGGCCTGTTTTACAACACTCTCCAGCAACTATTTAGGACACTGAAATTATGAATGAAATAGGATTCTCAATCCAGGCGATTCCAGCACTTTTCACTCAAGATGGAACTGAAGGACCACCAGCACCAGGTCAAGAAAGTTCAGCAATCATTATCGCAGATGGAGCGCAGGCGGACGGTTCAGCGCCTCAAGTGTCAAATCCATTTGGAGACAATTTCTTTCTCATGCTCATGCTCATTTTGCTTGGCATGATTGTCTTGAGTTTCTTCAGCGGGCGTAAGCAAAGAAAACAGAGAGCGACAATGCTTGATGCACTTAAAAAACATGATCAAGTGCTTACACGTGGTGGGGTGTTTGGTTCAGTCATGGAGATCAAGCCCGACCGAGTCGTCCTGAAAGTAGACGAATCATCAAACACAAGAATCACAGTACTTCGCGATAGTATCGAGCAAGTGACTGCCGATAATTCTGGGAATTAACGAACCCATTTTTTTTATATAAGTTTGGATTATTAACACATGCAAAATCTCCTTTGGAAGATCATTCTGATAGTTCTCATTCTCGTTGGATGCTTGGTTAGCATTAATCCACCTGAGAAGAAAATTCGATTGGGTCGTGACCTTAGTGGTGGTGTAAGTTTGATTTACTCAGTCACGATGGAAGACGATGCCAACCGTGAAGCTGTGCTTTCTCAAACCATTGAAGTCTTAAAAGAACGTGTAAACCCTGACGGCGTTCTTGACATTCAAATGACTCCGCTTGGCACAGACAGAATTGAAGTCGTTATGCCGCTTCCAAGTCCGGAAGTTAAAGAACTTGCTGGCGTTTATCGTGGTCAACTTGATGACTTGCTACTAAGAGCACAAATCAAGGCAGGTGCACTTGATTCAGCGCTTGCTAACGGCAGTGCAGCAGAAGAGTTTGGGAGTGAAGGCAACAGGGGAACGCTTGTTGCATCTGTGCAGTCGCTCTATGACAACTTGATTTTAAAGACGAGTGAGCTAGACGCAATCCCAGAAAATGCAGCACTTGAACAAGAAGTAGCCGACCTTGAGATCGAGTTTGAAGACGCTCGCGCACTTCTGCTTGATATGAGTTTAGACCGCACAGATGTCATCAACTTGCTTCAGTTAGACATCCTTGGTGAGCCACTTCGTGATGAAGAAGGGCTTGTCATTCGTGATGCCCAAACAGATGAGATTTTGCGAGGTGCGGCTCCAAGAGATGTTGCCCTTGTTGAAATGGAACAAGCGTATCCACACTTAGCGATTGATATTGCAGTTGTAGTTGATTCATTTGATGATTATCAAAGCAAGCGGACTGGTTTTGATGACCCGGAAGACCTCGTCAGAATGCTTCGAGGAGCAGGTGTCCTCGACTTTAGAATTGCAGTTGAAACAGGCAAAGCAGAAGGCTTCAGCGTAGATGACTTGCGAACACAATTGCAAGAAGTTGGCCCTGACAACACAGACTCACCACTTGCTTCGTGGTATCCAATCAACACTGTTGACGAATGGTATGAAACGCCGGCACAATTAGCGCTCTTACTTGAAAACCCTCAAGGGTATTTTGCAGCAAATCGAGGTTTTGAAGCTGCTGAATATGAAGGCAATATTTACCTACTTCTTTACGATGATGACACAAGAAGTATGACGCACAAGGGCGGTAACAAATGGTCCATTGCAAGTGCGTACCAATCAACAGACCAGTTTGGTAGACCGGCAGTTGCCTTTAGACTCGACTCTTCAGGCGGTTCAATGATGGGTAAGTTGACTGGACCCCATGTTGGTGAGCCAATGGCAATCGTTCTTGACGGTCAGGTTTACTCAGCACCAAACCTAAACTCACAAATCAACACGAGTGGTATTGTTCAAGGGAACTTCTCACAAGAAGAAATCAGCTACTTGCTCCGCGTTCTTGCAGCAGGTTCACTAGAGGCTCGATTGAGTCACGACCCAATTGCTGTAAACATCATTGGTCCATCAATTGGTGTTGAAAACTTGAATAGTGGTTTGAGTGCCCTTGGTTGGTCAGTCATTGCAGTTATGGCATTTATGCTTCTGTACTACATGTTTGCGGGCTTTGTTGCAGATTTTGCGCTTCTTGCAAACGGGATTCTCATTTTTGGAGTTATGGCACTCATCGACGGCACTTTTACATTGCCGGGTCTTGCTGGCGTTGTTCTCACGAAGGGTATGGCAGTTGATGCGAACGTGCTGATTTATGAAAGTATTCGGGAAGAATTTGAAGCAGGTGCAAAAGATTTGCGTGAGGCGATTCGAGAAGGGTACAACAAAGTGTACTCAACGATTATTGACGCGAACTTGACAAACCTCATCGTTTGTTTTGTGCTCTATAAAACTGCGACAACCGAAGTTAAAGGCTTTGCTGTTACGCTTTCAATCGGTATCCTTGCAACACTCTTTACATCGCTCTTCGTAACGAGGGTTATCTTTGCGTTGTACACAAATGTCTTCGGTGCACGAAAACTTTCGATGCTACCAATTGTGATGCCATTTATTGCGAGATTGCTTCATCCAGCGGCGAATTGGATTAGCATGCGAAAAGTGTTCTGGACTTGTAGCGTCATTCTTTGTGGCTGCTCGCTCTGGTTACTTATGAGCAGGGGCGTCACTATGCTAGACACGGAATTCCGTGGCGGCGTTTCGATGACGATGCGAACGAAGATGGATGGCGACACTCGCTTGCTCCTCCCTCACACTGGTGAAGGTTCAGTTGAAGCGAGAGTAAGAGCAATTGGAGCAAATGCCAATGGAGACAGTGAAAAAGACCGCATTCTTGCAGAACTTGCAGGTGCAACTGTGCTTACTGTTGGCGACACTTCAGTCGATAGTTTAGACCGAGTTATTTCAGATGGATTCCAAGTGAAAGTTGCGAATCCTCCTGGCATTAACAATGACACAGTTGTAACTGAAACTGTAGTCGAAGCGATTACAGAAGCATTCGGTGAAGACCTTGATGTGCCGCCGGCGCTTGTGTTTGAAGGTATTGGTTCAACTGCATATCAAAACTACACACACCAAATTGCACAAAACGCTCAGTCAGTGAGTGATGTCATTGGTGGCACTGCTCGCGGCGAAATCAAAGATTTCCGTGGGGGCGTCTTGGTGTATGTCGAGAACATATCACCTGCAGTCAGTGTTGAAGATGTCCAAAAGCGCGTAGACCGTATGCGTCAACAACCAGAGTACGCACAGAAGGCTGGCGCTCGTGATATTGAAATCTTCGGCATCAAGCGTGCCGAAGGCGGCTTCCAATCAATTGCAGTTGCTGTATACGACCAGAACATGAATTATCTTGGCAACACGCCAGAGATTGTTGATGAGAAAGTCGCAGCAGTCGAATGGGAACTCGTTTCAACTGCGTTGGAACAGCCTCAAAGTTTAGAGCAAGTCAGCAGTTTCTCGTCTCAGATTGCAGAAACATTGAAAGCGAATGCAATTGTTGCTGTCATCCTATCACTGCTCGGTATTCTTGCTTACATTTGGTTCAGATTCGGTTCACTTAGATACTCACTTGCAGCAATCGTTGCTCTTGTCCACGACGTCACGATTACGCTCGGTGCTTTAGCACTTGCAGGGTACGTTGCAAACATAACATTCTTCAGTCAAACGCTTCATATTGAGGCGTTCCAGATTGACTTAGGTGTCATTGCAGCGCTATTGACTGTGATTGGTTATTCACTTAACGATACGATTGTTATCCTCGATAGAATTCGTGAAAATCGCGGTAAACGTCCATTGCCAACGATGCAGAACGTCAATGATTCAATTAACCAAACGGTTAGCCGAACGGTACTCACTTCAGTGACTACGCTCATTGCAGTTTTCATTATCTACTCCGCTGGTGGAAGCGGCATCAGACCATTTGCGTTTGCTCTCCTTGTAGGTATCTGTGTAGGAACATACAGTTCAGTAGCTATTGCTGCTCCACTCGTCTTTAAGAAAGGACCAGCGAGAGCGCCAAAATCAACAGAACTTGACGGTGTTCAGCCAGAACCTATGTGATTTCAAGTTTTTACACAGTTAATGCCGATTTTATAAGAGATAGTTAATGACTAGTTGCCAAGGAGGGCACAATCATGACGGGAACAACTAAAGCGATTTTATCGTTATCCGTGTTATTGCTTGCAGCACTTGTTGTGTACTACGGCATGACACCTGAGCAACAATCAAGTTATATCTCAGTAGATGTGCCATCAAGAAGCTTGTCGATTGATGATGCGATGTTTGGTGGTGACTCCTATGAAAAGGCAAGCGAACTTGGCTTGCTTGCAAAGCTCTCTGAGCAAGAGACAACGCCTGAAGCAAATATCCCACTTACCATCGAGAACTCGTTCCCCCCAGCTCCAATCATAGAAACAATTGTTGAAACGCCCGTCGAAACGGAGGTCGTTGAAACAGCTATCGTGCCAGCATTTTTCTTATACACCGTTAAGGAAGGTGAAACGCTTGGTGAAATCGCTTCAAGAGAGGCTGGCGGCTTTTCAAAATGGCAGGCCATCGCCGAATTTAACTCAATTGGTGATCCGAGTTCAATCAGAACAGGGCGAGTCTTGC
>JAYZCQ010000029.1:0-6268 GCA_036338245.1 Planctomycetota bacterium | reverse complement strand
TGAGCCGCTAGTTAAGCCACTACTTGAAAAACTTGAGAAGGATTACGCTGACTTTGTTCCTGACGCAGAATCATTGACACCGGAAGATGTTCTCACACAAGTTGCGCAGATTGATTCTATTACGCAATACTCCACAATTGCCAAAGAAGTTGGGCTTGCTGATTCACTCAAGAATGAATCACCTTATTTCAATCAACTGCTCACGTTGTACAACAAACCCGAGTACAAAAACGCTTGGAAAGTAATGCTTAGTACATTCCGCAAACAAGTACTTAAAGATGAGTACAACATGGACCCTCAACTCATGTATGAGTACACAAGAGATGTTGGCCCACTCGATTGGCGACACCCGCAAACACACTCTCTGTATTGGGCCAGGCGTGGTGGCGAAGTCGGAAAGGGTAGACTCAAGTCAGACGATATTTACAAAGTGCTCAATACTGACAGGGTTCAGTTGCAGGCGCTCCAAGGACTCGCACGATCAGGACGAATTAGTTTTGACCCATTCTCTCAAGAAGTGCCCGGAAGATTCCCTGATCCACGATTTATTGACGCAATCATAGGCGATGACAACCGCGAGGGCCTTTGGAATGAACTCTACAAGAAGCACTACTTCGTACGCGGCGCAGGAGCTGACACGTTCAACACATTCCTTCAAAACTTCCTTGGATCTGCAGTAAGAGAATGGTACAGACAAGGTGAACTAGACCGCGCACAAGCTCTTTTGGATAAACTTGATCAGTTTTATGGCACAGGCGCAACACCTCCAAACAATGCTTACAAACTTCCGCTTGATGTCTGGGCAAGAGAACAGGCAAAAGGTGAGTACGAACGTTTACCTGCAATCGCAATCAGTGATGTCACTTCTGCACTTCGATATGCTTACCGCGTCGGCGTTGGTCAAAATAGACCTGAACTATTTAAAGAAGCTTTGAAATTCGCTGACCAAGTTACGACTGAATTTAAAACGAACGAATACAACAACTACACAACAAAGTTCGGATCTGGCAGAATCAAAGACCTTATTGGCGTTCTTGAATCAAGTGCGATCATAACTTTTGAACAACTCATGACTGACCCAACAGTACCGCTCGAAGAACGAATGGCTATTTGGGCTGGTGTCGACGCCCTTGAACAGGGAATTAGACCTCGTGTGTACGACCATATGGTTCCTGTGCTTCAACAACAATTCGCTCGTAACCCAATCAGCAGAGTCAAGAATTTTAATGACGCCTTTCCGCAACCACCAGGTCTTCAAGCGTGGCGACAGTACATGGCTAACGAAGCTGAAAAGAATGCAAGCCAGGAAAACAATCCAAGTTCCTCAGTTGAAAGGCAGTAATCATGCAGTTGCCTCCAGCCATCTTATGTATTGGCCAAAACTACGCTGAACACGCTACCGAAATGAGACAAGCAGGAGCGTCTGAACTCGTCTTGTTCATGAAAAACCCTGCATCTCTCATTGAAAATGGCGAATCAATTGTCATTCCTAGTTGCTGCGATGATGAAGTAGACTACGAAGGCGAACTCGCTGTATTCATAAACGAAGATTGCAAAGATGTTTCAATCGATACAGCAATGAGTTATGTTTCTGGATACGCAGTTGCAAATGATGTTTCAGCACGCGTATGGCAAAAAAAGAAAAATGGCGGGCAGTTTATCCGTGGCAAAAGCTTTGACACGTTCTGTCCACTCACAAAGATGGTCGATGCAAAAGAGATTGATGATCCTCAAGCGCTCATGATTAAAACAACCCTCAACGGAAATATCATGCAAGAGAGCTCAACTTCATGCATGATTCGAGGTGTTGCTAAACTCATCTCAGAGCTGTCTGCTGATATGACCCTACTTAAAGGCACAATCCTGCTCACCGGAACACCGGGTGGCGTTGGAATTGCCAGAGACCCTCAAGTGTTCTTGCAAGACGGCGATGAAGTTAAAGTAGAGATTGAAGGTGTTGGGACATTGACGAATAAAGTCGTCAACAAATAAGTCATTTAAATTGATTACGGGGGGTCATAGCCGCACCCACCAAAGGGATGGCAACGAAGTAATCGCCAAATCGTCTTCCATCCACCCTTGATTGCCCCATGCTTTTTTATCGCTTCAATTGAATAATCTGAACATGTTGGATTAAAACGGCAAAATCCACCGACGAAAGGTCGAAGTGTAATTTGATAAAACCGCACAAACAAAATGAATATTATTGCTAATGGAGAAACCTTCACTTCAAAGCAACTCCTGCCGATATATAGTCTTGATACTCATCAACGCTTAAAACGTCATGCGGTCGGACAGACAAGACAATATCTAGGTTTGATGGAAGTTCCGATTTCATGAGACGAAAGGCTTCGCGGCATCGCCTTCTAATCTTGTTACGCTTTACTGCGTTGCCAACACGTTTTGGAATTGAAAAACCAATTCGAGCATAAGGAAACTCCGAATCGAGCGTATACATCAACAGAGGGCCGACCGTTTTCCTCTTGCCTTTCTTAAATACACGTTCAAACTCAACTCTCTTGCGAATTCGTTCATTTGATGTAAATGAAAGCCAGTTCATTAACCATCCTCATCGAGTGCTTTTTGGTATCGCTTCATCAACTCTGCACGTGTCAGCACGCCAAGAATAATATCTTGACTGTTTACTACAGCAAAAGATTGAACATCTTTCTTTGAAAACTTGTCTAAGACAACATCGAGCGGTTCATCTATCTGAATGGTAGGTAGGTCAGAGCGTTGCAATTCCGAGATTTGTAACAGCGGTATTGCTTCCCTGTATACAAGCGCTGAACGCAAATCTTCACTTGTCACCATGCCGCTATACTTTTGATGCGTATCTGTTACTACAAAATCTGAAGCGCCTTCTGATTCCATCAACTCAACAAGTCGCTGAGCGGACTCTTGGGACGAAACAAGGACGGGTTTTGCGATGCGGACATCTGATGGAGTCAATCGCCTAAGCACAGTCAGGTCACTCATTGCGCCAAGCCTGACGCCTAGTTGAGATAGCTTATATGTATACACACTTTCCTTGCATACAAAACGTGCGACAACAGTACTGACGACTGCTGCAAACATCAAGGGCAAGATTAACTCATAACTTTGAGTGACTTCATACACAATTAAGATTGCAGTGAGAGGTGCGTGTGTTGTTGCGGCGACAGTTGCTGCCATTCCAACTAAGGCAAAATAAATTGGTGAGGTTTCTGGAAAGAACCCGCAAAGGTGAATAACGTATCCAACTGAACCGCCAGTCGCTGCACCAACCAGCAGGGATGGCGCAAATAAACCGCCAGCTCCACCAGAACCAACGGTAACGCTCGTCGCAATTAGTTTAATGACTGCTAGTCCAAGCAAGCCCCAGAGGATTGTTGATGCACTTACGAGTTCGCTCCCTGCACCTGAATAATATGTGTCCGGATGAAGAATCATTTTAATTGCTGGATAGCCGTTTCCATAAAAAGCAGGCACGCTTTTCGATGAACCAAGCCAAAACACAGTCAATCCAATGATGCCAAGCACAAGCGCGCCGAGAACAGGTCTCATCGAGACGGGCAAACGCGTTAAGGCAAAGGCACGCTCAGAAAATGAGAGGCATTTAACGAAGAGGGCGCCAATTGCACCGCAACATAAACCAAGTAATAAGTAAACTGGCAATTGGTATACACTGAAGTTGCCTCCTTCATGGAAATACTCATCACTTACATCGAAGAGTACCGAATCACCAAGAACGCCTTGCGTTGTTGCAGAGGATACAACAGCAGCGATGACGATTGGCGTAAACGTTTTGAGTGAAAAGTCTCTAAGCAGCAACTCCATGACAAAGAAGATCCCTGCAATTGGAGCGTTAAACACAGAGGCGATGCCTGCCGCTGCACCGCAACCAAGGAGCGTCCCTGTGTGCTGCGAGCCTACGCCAAGTACACGAGCGACCCACGAACCAACAACAGCGCCAATTGTAACAATTGGACCTTCAGCACCGGCTGAACCGCCCGAGCCAATGGTTACTGTTGATGCGAGCCACTTACGGATGCCCAATCGCCATGGAAGCATCCCTTTCTCCCGCTGGACTGCATACATCACTGATGTTACCCCCGGCCCAACACCGTCAGCCTTCAGCATAGCGATGAGAATGCCTGTCACGATACCCCCCAAAATCGGTGCTCCCAGGATGAGCATCCAGAGGTAGGATGAGCCTGTTGTCGAGTCAGCAAACCCTTCTATGGCTCTCAGGGGAAGGATAAACGCAACAGCGGCATACCCCATCACAAGCCCAATGAGCGTCGCTACAAGATAGAGATACCAATCTTGTTCGAAGCCAAGGTTGAGGACGAGTCGTCGTAACCGTACTGCTGTTCTTTTTTTCATGATAAAAGTCCTAGGAGGACGCTATTCCCCATTATTCCTGGCCATAGCAATAGGGGGGAAGTGTAGCATGGGCAACTTTATTCTCATTAGACGAGTTGGCTGATATTTTGTATAATTGATCATTCGGCTTAGAAAAACCCAGAATCGTCATATTCTGAGCTGAACACACCAGATTCAAGGAGAAGCCAAATGATTGAAGCCCTACGAAGTGATGAAATTGTACGTAAATGCGGTGGTCGCTTTAAGTTAACTGCACTCATACAGCATCGTTTAAAGGAACTCATTGTTGACGGTGCTAGACCACTTGTTGACACTGAAGGTAAAACAAGAATGGAAATTGTCATTGATGAGATTCTTGAAGAAAAGATTACTGCAGACTATGAAGGTACTGGCTACAAAATCAAGAAGCCTGTTGGTGTTTAATTGAAGATCACTCATCTTTAACTGATGAAAGGCGTTCAAATCGGCATTGGAGTATCGGGTGGAATCGCAGCTTACAAAGTTGCTGGGCTAGTTAGCGCGCTTGTTCAAGAGGGTGCTACTGTCGATGTCCTTATGACAGAAGCGGCAACTAAATTTATCACGCCCCTCACATTCAGTTCGCTCACAGCAAGACCTGTCTTTGATGACCAGTGGTCTCACATCGATGGTCATGAGCCTCAGCATATTAAAATTGCGCAATCACTTTCATTGCTCTTAATCGCACCATGCACCATGGACATGCTCGCCAAACTCAATCACGGTAGAACAGATGACCCTGTTAGTCTCGTCGTCTCAGCGATTGACCGTGAAACGACGCCAGTAATTCTTGCACCATCAATGAATGAAGTCATGATGAAACAACCCGCAACTCAGCGAAACATTGAAATGCTCAGAGATGATGGCTTTGGCGTCCTAGATAGCGATTTCGGTTGGCAAGCGTGTAGAGCAGTTGGGCAAGGCAGAATGCAAGAACAAGAAGCACTGTTAGAAGTCATCAAACAGACGCTTTCTGCAAAAAACATAATTTCTTATTGACTTCTACCTCATGTCCTGAAGACATCAACTGTGATGGCGACATTAAGCTGACCGATTTGTTGGTATATGTCTCAGATTGGGACCTAAGTGATAGTCCTGCAGATGTAGCTGGATCTGGAACGGTTGATATGCCCAATTTACTTGTCGTTATTGGCGCATGGGGAGAGTGCGAGTAATCTACCGTTCATGTTTACAATTGACACGTGCATCGTTTACAACTTCCACTTACCTGACAAACCGGGCATTCTTCTTGCATTTGCAAATCGTTTAAGGACAGCAGATATCCCTCTTAAAGCGCTTTGGGCTCAGGGGAAGTCAAAGGTAGCCGCTCGTATTCGATGTATTCCAGAACGAGACCCGCAGTTCAGAGATTTTGCAAAATCGGCTGAACTTGAACTTCACGAGGAAGTTGTTGTGCACATCCGTTCAACTGACAGCGGGGGAGAATTCCATAAACTTCTTGAGCAAATCGCCTCAGCAAGCATCAACATCAATGAAATGCAAGCTGTTAACTTTGGTGGCAAAACGGGTTGGATGATTTGGACCAACGAGGAGCAAGTTGAGCCCCTCATCGAGTCCATTCGTTAATCATTCTTCGCCTTCTTCATGCTGATCGATAAAGCTTGAAAGTCGTCGCCTTCTTACAGGGTGCTGCAACTTTCGAATCGCTTTGGATTCGACCTGACGAACACGCTCACGTGTCACCTTAAAGATTCTCCCAACTTCTTCTAGGGTGTAGGTGTAACCGTCACCAATGCCGTAGCGGAGTTTAAGAATCTCGCGTTCTCTGTAAGTCAGCGTCTTTAAGACATCATTAATGCGGGAGCGAAGCATCTCGCTTGTAGCTGTTTCAGATGGCGCTTGCTGTCTTTCATCTTCAATG
>JAYZCQ010000028.1:0-6527 GCA_036338245.1 Planctomycetota bacterium | reverse complement strand
AAGCGACAGGTTCAGTGACACACCTTCTTGAAGTTTTTGGAAGGAATGCCAGCAAATGGTCGATGCTTGAAACATACTTTAATGGAAGTTTCAACAATGAAAGAGTCATCGCCATTGGAGATGGATTGAATGATGTAGAGTTATTGAAAAGCGCTGGGTTCTCAATCGCAATGGAAAACGCAACTGATTTTGTAAAGTCACATGCTCAGCATGTGTGCGGTCATCATGATCAAGATGGTTTTGCAATTGCAATGGAGTCATGGATTCTTTCAACATGACCTTCAATGAGCCAAATCAAGTCCATGCAGCGATTGCATGGACAATTCCTTCCATACTTAAAGGGATTCGCCATTGTCAGCAACATTGGAATGTCTACTCGCCAACTTCAGAACCGTTTGGTTCAATTCTCACTACTGTTGAAGGGTGCCAAATCGTTCCAAATGCACAACGTGGTGTAACGCTCGCATTAGAATCAAATGAACCATCCATTGTGTTTGTGCCCAATCGCCAATTGGTACCAGTCATCGCTTTGGCGAAGCAAGCGAAGGTCGCCGCTTCGCTAATCTTTGTTATTGAGGATCACCCAAGTCTTGCACCTCAACTTTCTCCAAGAGAAACTGCATCTAGGGCTGGAATTTGTGTCATCGAACCATGTGACGCTTCCGAAGTTGAACATTGCGCGGCATCAGCGTCTTGGATTTCTGCTTCTTGCCATGAACCAGTAGTGCTTATAACGCATCACAGTTTGCTTGGTAGTGCATCGAGTCAAGTGTCAGACATTAGCACTGAACAATTTTCACTGAGGAAGACTGAACAAGTGACGCCACTTAGGCTTGGGCGACGGTACGAACTCAATAGACAGCGTACGATTCCAAGTCCAGGTGAGCGTGTGCCAGTCGGCTTTATAACAATTGGGATGTCAGATTCTTCTCTTAGGTACTTAGTCAGTGAATTACAGTTGCTTGGTAGAGTTCCAATGCTCAATCTTAGAATGCTGTCGCCACTTGATGCAGCACCTCTTGAACGTCTTTTAACTCGATGTCGGCATGTAGTCGTCCTAGAGCCAAGACCAGGCGAAATGGAACATCTGGTGCTCTCGGTAGCTCAAAAGTTTCAGCGAGAGGGGTTAGAGATTGCAACTATATGGGGTGCGGAGTTACCGCCAACAGATCCTGAACAACCACCAGTTAAAGTTCCTGTTGACATGTTGCACACATCTGTGGTTGCTCGTTACACGCAGCATCTCTTGCATGACATCAAGCCATCATCAGCGATTCCTGACAGACTGCTTGATGCATCGCCATCATTAAATGTGTCTTCAACAAGAAGAACAACATTTGGAACACGTGCTGCGCTCCAATTCTTAAGAGAAGAATCTGAAAAAGTTCTCTTAGAAGAAGATGATGTTGGCGAACTCATTATTGATGGTAAACATGTTAAGGAAGGTGAAGGTCAATCGATAAAAGTTGAGGCGTGGGGACAAGACCACTTTCTTGCCTCTGGATTGGGTGTAGTTGAATCATCCTCAAAAATACCCGAAACTAGACTTTTACTTGTTTGGCGTTCAAAGTCAATAGGTCATTCACTCTATTCAATGGTTGAGTCAGTGCTTCCAAAGAGTGCAGATGATGCATACCCTGTCATCGAATGTACTATTGATAACATTGAAGAGTTTCACTCTGCGATACAGAATAGTTGCAAGCGAAATTCTTTAACAGTGATTATCGTCTCGGATGGCGCAGAACCACGTTTTGACATTAAACAGTTGACCACTAATGCAAGTGAAATTGATAAGCGAGGATTCAGACCTCATCACGCAATCGTCATTTCTGCTGAAGAGATGGCTTCAATCCGAATGGAAAGTGCAAGTGACCCAAGCCAATCAACTGTAAAAGCACTACCACTTGAAACATCAGTTGCAACGAAGTGGATGAACAAACAATTCAGGCATTGGCGATTTTCGATTAAGCCATTGCTAGAGCGTGTTGAAGTTACTAGAACTCGGCCGCCAGTCCGAGTAGTTGGTGATGCTTCACTTCGTTTATCTCCGCCAAAGCCGTTGCATTCTCAAGAACCTAAATGGAGAATTCATATTGCAGGTACTCGTGGCGACCAGCCAGGCGTTGTTGGCGAGATACTTCTGAACGCAGGTGAGCGGATGGGGTATGAAGTTAGGTCACAGTGCAACAGTGCATTCGTTGGCGCAGGCAGACGTGCATGGACTCAAGTATTGTTCACTCGTAAACAAACAACTCGCTCATCAAAACCCCTTGTGGGGTTGATTCCATGGGGTGAAGCGAACGTGCTACTTGGTTGGGACAGGGATGAGACGCTACGGGCGATAGACCCACGTGGCAAGTTGAATATCGGTTCACCTAACAAAACAATAGCAATCGTCAATGTGGATTCATTAGAGCAACAAGCGCCATTAACCGACCGGTCCGGATTCCCTGCAATGATTGATGAGACGACCCTTATGCACGCTTGTAAACTCCCCGAATCGGTCATTAAGGGATTTGCCTCACTGTCTAGATATACATTTCATAATGAACGCTTAGGAGATGTCGTCCAACTAGGGATGGCATATCAAATGGGACTGATTCCAGTGACTCTTGATGCAATTCAAGTTGCAGTAGAAGAGGTTGAGAAGACAGGTTTCGCGAGATGTGCAGAAGCATTTGAATTTGGTCGTAGAGTTGCTCATGATTCAGAAGATGCATGGATTCCTGTTAGAGAAGAACAGCAAGAAGATTTAGAACGGCTGATTCGACGTTCGATACATGTCTTTGGCAGAAGGACAAGGAAGAAAGTTAAGCTTTCAGGCATTACTGAACAGTTAATCGCTCAAGCGAGAAATCAAATGCCAGACTTAGAAACAATCGATGGCGCTTCTCACGCAATTCTCGATGTTGTAACTGGAATCAGGCGTTGCGTCCTGTGGGGCGGTGAAGAAGTTGGTTCTCTCTATGTGAATACACTTAACAAGTTATATTTATCTGACAGCAAGGTGACGAAGCGAATGCTCACAAGGCGTGCAATTCTCCCACTTGCTGAAGCAATTCTTGTTCGTGATCCTATCTATCTTGCGAAGCTGTCGCGAAGTCCTGAGATTCGAAAGAAGATTCACACAATGCTCAACATCCGCCATTCAAGAGGTGACGAGATTGCTCGACGGTACTTAACGAGAATTCGATTACAAATTTGGAATTGGTCATTGAGAGTTGATGTCAGGTCAAGCGATTGGTCGGCAGTTGTTGTTTCTTTGTTTGACTCAGTTATACCTCTCAGATGGCGTGGCAGCACGCAAGACAAAAAGTTGAGAACTTTGCTGCTTGATGCCGCAGTTGAAGCATCATCAACCCCAAGTGCATACGATGATTGGCAAAACAGATTCGCAGTTTTGCAAAAGCATGCATTAAATGGCACGCTTCATCATCTCACTGAAGAAGAGCTTACGACGATTCTCCAATCGAAGGGGTAATATGCTGTCTCTTAAGTTGCCCGCAAGCTGCCGCAATATCCCTACCTCTACTTGCTCTGATGTGTGAGTTGATTCCAGCGCTCGCAAGCGTCTCTTGAAACCTTCTAACTTGCGAAGTTTCAGGTCGCTCAAATGGCAGGTCAGGTACTTCGTTGTATCGAATGAGATTTACATTGCATCTCAGCGTTTTGCATAATGAAGCCAGTTCTTTTGCATGTGAAGTTCTGTCATTGACCTTATGTAGTAGCAAGTATTCAAGCGTAATCTCACGTCCTGTTGCTTTGAAGTAAGTATCACATGCATTTAAGATTTCTTTGATTGTTGCGAACTTCGCCCACGGGATGAGTTCTTTGCGGATGTCATCATTTGGTGCATGTAAGCTCAAGGCAAGTGTTACGGGAATCTCAAACTTTGCCAATTTCTCAATTGCAGAAGGAAGTCCAACTGTGGAAACTGTGATTTTTCTTGCACCAATTCCAAGACCCCATTGCGCATTCAAAATTCTGATTGCGCGAGTAACGTTTTGATAATTTGAAAGTGGTTCACCCATACCCATAAAGACTATGTTTGTGATTTTGTTTGCGCCAAGCGAAACGACTTGTTCAACTATCTGCCCCGCAGATAAATTCCCGCCTAGTCCTTCAAGCCCTGAAGCGCAAAACGTGCAACCTACAGGACAACCGACTTGGCTTGAAACGCAGGCAGTTCTTCTTGCCTTCGCAGGAATCATGACAGTCTCAGTTCTTTTTTCAGGCGATTCCCACTCAAGAAGATGTTTGCGAGTGCCATCGGAGGCATTTTGTGTTTTGACAAGTTCGCCTTTTCTAAACTCTAAGGCGTCTGACAAACGCTCACGTATGTCTTTTCGGATGTTTGACATTTCATTAACGGAATTGACTTGTTTTTTATAAATCCAATCCAAGAGTTGTTTGCTGACATATTGTGGCAACCCATGTTCAGCGACAAGGGCGTCTGTGTCTCGTGGAAATAGTTCAAGTGCGTGCTGTGGATTCACTGTCCTTCGCCTTCGACAGTCAGTTTTGATGAGATGAACGACTTAAATGATGCTGGCATCGAGAATGACATGCCTTCGTCAAAATCAATTTCTTCAGGTGCTACGCCGTTGTAGTGTTCGACGAGGTGCATGACAAGTTCCTTGACGAGTCGTTCTGGAGCACTGGCGCCTGCAGTAATCAGGACAGACTGTACGCCTTCAAGCCATTCAGAGTTGAGCATTGAAACATCATCAATGAGATGTGAAGGTGTGTCGACAGCGTGCGCAATCTCAGTAAGTCTTAAACTATTTGAACTATTGTTTGAACCAATGACGAGCACTAAATCAACTTCTTCTGCTTGGTCTCTAACTGCTAACTGTCTGTTGGTTGTCGCGTAACAAATGTCATCACTTGGTGGAGCATTAATATGAGGAAATGCTTCTTTGAGTGCATTAATGATGAGCTCTGCGTCATCGATACTGAGCGTTGTTTGCGTGAGATAAACAAGTTTGTGTTCGTCAAAAATTTCAAGATTGGGTATATCATCAGGCGACTCGACGATTTGAATTGAGTCAGGCGCTTCGCCATAAGTGCCAATGACTTCTTGGTGGTTTTTATGTCCAACTAGTAGAATCTGCCAGCCGCGTTTAGCATAACGAATTGCTTCAGCATGCACTTTTGTTACGAGTGGGCATGTTGCATCAATTGAAATGAGTTTGCGGTTGCGAGCATCTGATTTCACTTGCGGGCTGACGCCATGAGCGCTAAACACAACTGGTTGTCCAGCAGGCACTTCATCAATCGATTCAACAAAGATCGCACCACGTTCGCGCAATCGTTCCACAACATGTCTGTTGTGCACAATCTCGTGGTACACATACAAAACTTCGTGTTCATCAAGTGCGTCGAGCGTTTGGTCAACAATCTCGATTGCGATGCGAACACCAGCGCAGAATCCCCGCGGGTTGGAAAGGAGTATTTTCATTACTTTCCCACGCCCAAATTCTTATAGAGGAATGCGTATTTGTCTGCTGTTTCATCAATCCAGAGGTGCATCGGCTTTCCAGCACCGTGACCTGCACGAGTTTCAATTCTTATAAACACAGGATTGTCACATCCTTGATCGTGTTGCAACTCCGCTGCAAACTTAAAACTGTGACCAGGGACTACTCTGTCATCGGTATCGCCTGTTGTGACAAGTGTAGGCGGGTAGCAAACGCCTTTTTTTAAGTTATGTAGAGGCGAGTATTTCAGGATGTGTTGAAACATTTCTGGGTCATCGGGTGAACCAAATTCACTTGTCCACGCCCAGCCGACAGTAAAGAGGTGAAACCGAAGCATATCCATTACGCCAACAGCTGGGAGGCATGCTCCAAAAAGATCAGGTCTTTGCGTCATGCATGCTCCAACGAGCAAGCCACCATTGCTGCCTCCTTGAATGCCAATCTTTGATGGTTTTGACCAGCCGTTTTTAACGAGCCATTCGCTGCATGCGATGAAGTCGTCGAAGACTTGCTGTTTATTCTCATGCATGCCCGCCTCATGCCATGTTCTGCCATATTCGCTGCCACCGCGAATGCATGTACTTGCATACACGCCGCCCATTGAAACCCAGATGGCGCGAGCGGGTGAAAATCTCGGTAACATCGCAATGTCAAAACCGCCATAACCGTATTGGAGGACGGGGTTATTGTTGTCAAGTTTCACGTCTTTTCTATGCGTTAAGAACATCGGTACTTTAGCACCGTCAGTGCTTGTAACGAAGATTCTTGAGACGGTTAAGTTGTCAAGGTCGATAGGAACTTCTGCTTCCCAAACTTGTTTGGTTTCTTCCGTGTCAAGATTGAGTTTGTGAATTGAAATTGGTTGGTCAAAACTTGAGTACGTCCAGTACAATTCGTGTTGATTATTTTTACCGCCAAAACCGGCTGCAGTACCAAATCCAGGGAGATTGACGGTGTAGAGTTCCTCTCCTGTAACCTCGTGAATAGTGACTTTAGAGGCTGCGTCTTGTAACCAAGTTACGGCCATTTTGCCGCCTACAATATCTG
>JAYZCQ010000027.1:0-11683 GCA_036338245.1 Planctomycetota bacterium | reverse complement strand
GGTGCATTTGTAAATTATGACCGCCAAGCAGACGACTATCAAACGCTTATGGGCGGCATGATAAGTCCAGTTTGCGCAGCGGTTGCATCAGAAACCAATATTAGCCGCTATACAGACGGTGAAGTTTTCGCAAATTTGTATGATCTTGACACTGAAGACTTTGTAGGTTCTGAGGTTGTTACATTTGGTTGTTTTAACGACAAAAAATGCATGGCAACAGTCGTGCTCTTTAGAAGCGATACAAAGCCGTTCACTCAAGACATGATTGAAACACTGGAATCACTTCGTCAAATATTTGGTCAACAACTTGGAACGATTCTTCGAATCTACAATCGCGCAGAAAGCACGTGGCCTAGCGAGTCGGTCGACAATGATGACGACTGGTCATTCGGCAAAGCGGCGTAACCCCCCCCCTCAAATACTAATTTGAGCCCATCGATACCAAGCGAATATTGTTCCTGCCAATGACCTCGCCAATTTGGTGTAATAGTTTCGGCTCAACAACAACACGCTGATTAGAGCGGACCGTTGCCACATGACCAGCAGTGTTGATGTGGACTACAACCTCGGCAGGTTTAGCGCCATTTGAAACGCGTGATGCTCCCGCTTGCTTTAACAATCCTGAAACCAACTCCATCTGCCCCTTTGCAAGACCAGATTTTTCCTGTTCAATAAATGTTAATTCCAATCGTTTTGCAAGGTAAAGCGGGGCATCTTTTGATTGCATGACCTGATTAATGAGCAGCTGTAACTCTCCCCTTGAACGGTCAACCTTACCTACAACTATGACAACTTCATCCTGCTGTAGAAGTTCAGCATACTTTTGATAAGCATCGGAGAATATGACGCAATCAACCTTGCCAGACTTGTCTTGTATGGACAACATCGCCATTTTCTTTCCTGCCGAACGGCCATTACGCACAACAGTAATTCGCATTGATGCAATCATGCCGCCAACAACAACCTCGCGTCCATCTGGAACCTCTTTGATTGCAAGTGTTGAATGTGAACACCACGACTCTAAATACTCACTGTGGTCATCAAGCGGATGTCCAGAAACGTGAATACCCAAGACCTCTTTCTCTTGTGACAGGACTTGCGGTTTTGTCCACGGCGTTACATCTGGAAGTTTCCACTCAACTTCTTTTGTGTCACTTTCTTCTGCATCGCTGTTAAAGAGACCGCTTTGTCCAACCCTTCTGTCTTCTGCTTCAGACGCGCCAATAGAAATCGCGCTGTCTAGTGCTGCGACAAGTGCGGCTCTAGCATCAACGCCATGCACAACATCAAACGCCCCCCCGCGAACGAGTGCTTCGATGGTCGCTTTATTGACAACTCGCCCACTTAATCGTGAACAAAAATCAAAAATTGAATTGTATGGTCCGTTCTGTTCGCGTTCTTCAACAATTGCGCTCACTGCAACGCCGCCTGCACCCTTCACAGCACCTAATCCAAACCGAACTGAACCATGCAAGTTTGTTTGAGGCTCTCCTTCTTCAAACACAACTGAAAACGACGGTGCTGACTTGTTGATGTCTGGAGGACCGACTTCAAAACCAACATGCGGTTCTTTTTCTGTGTGGTCTGGGAAGAATGTTCGCCTGCAATCAGAAATGTACGGTGCCCAATCTTCAGTTTTCTTTGCTTCACTTTCAAAAGTAAGCACAGCAGTCATGTACTGAACAGGGAAATATGTTTTCAAGTACGCAGTTTGGAACGCGATAATGGAATAGCCCGTTGAATGGCTCTTGTTAAAACCATAACCCGCAAACTTGCGAATGAGTTCAAAGAGGTCGTTTGCAAACGATTCATCAAGCCCCTTCTTCACCGAGCCTTCAATGAACATTGAGCGGTTGGCATCGATGACCTTCTGCTTCTTTTTGCCGATTGCTTTAATGAGCGTGTATGCATCACGAAGTGGAATGTCACCAAGCGCATGCACAATTTGCATGACTTGCTCTTGATAAACCATAATGCCATAAGTTTCTGCAGTAAACGAATCGACGATATCGTGCACTTTTGGAACTTGAGCTCGACCATTCTTTCTGTCACAGAACTCACCTATGAGTTCCATCGGCCCAGGTCTAAAGAGTGCGTTTGCAGCAATCAAATCCTCAAAACGAGTTGGTTGCATATTCTTTAAAAGCCTACGCATCCCGTTGGATTCAAACTGGAATACACCAGCAGTGTCTCCTCTCCTAAAGATCGCTAGAACGTTGTCGTCAGTCAAATCGATACGGTCTAAATCAAGCGGGTGGTCTCCCTTGCCAACCTCTTTGCCTACGGCTCCCCATATGGCCTCTTCGTCAATATGTTCAGTGACAAGTTGTTTACAAAGTTCAATGGTTGAAAGTGTTCTTAAACCAAGGAAATCCATTTTGAGCAGACCAACAGTTTCGCAGGTTGGCCCATCCCACTGCGTTACGATGTCAGATGAGCCTGTTGCCTTCCCTAGCGGAACAATGTTATCAAGCGGTTCAGTTGCGACTACAACACCAGCAGCATGCACACCAGCGTGCCTTGCGTGATGTTCAAGTTGTTTTGCAGTGTCAATGACATAGGCAATCTCATCACTTGATTTATACTCTTTTAAGAAGTCTTCATTTTTAGTGAGGGCTTCTTCAAGCGTAATGTTTAACTCATTGGGCACCAGGTTTGCTAAACGTTGCCCCTCAGATGCACTTAAACCGTGGACTCGTGACACATCTTTAATCGCTGCTTTTGCTTTCATTCTTCCGAACGTAATGATTTGCGCTACGTGTCCATATTTGTTTCGGACATATTCGATGACGCCCGCCCGGCCGTTTTGGCAAATGTCAATATCAATATCGGGATACTCTGAACGATTAGGATCTGTAAACCGTTCAAAGAGCAACCCATATTTTTCAGGGCAAGCATTTGACAACCCTAGCACATACCCAACCATTGTCCCAACACCAGAACCCCTAGCGTTCGCTGGTATCTTGTTCTGCCTCGCCCAATTTACAAAATCCCAAACAATAAGGAAGTAAGCACTAATCTCTTTCTCAGAAAGAATCTTGAGTTCGCGGTCTAGTCTTGCACGAATCTCATCAGTCACGCCATCTTTTCCATACCTCCAAACGAGACCAGATTCACAAAGTAATTGCAAAGCAACATCACAATCTTGTTGCAACTCTGCTTCTGAAATGTCTTGTTCTTTTTCTGAATCAAATGGGTGGAGTTTAAACTTTTCACAGTAATTGACATACCACTGCGTTACATTGCCAGACTTATAAGTTGGTTTTTTCTTTGGGTATGTAACCCTGACAACAGGTGTGTGCGATTTTGAAGTGTCAATATCTACATCACACCGTTGAGCAATGCATCGGCTATTTTCGATTGCTTCTGGAACATCCTCAAAAAGTGAATACATTTCTTCGGGCGATTTAACGAACAGTTCTTTAGGGTAGTGGAGGCGATTCTCTTCATTCTTAAGTTTTTGCATTGAGATACAACAGAGTGTGTCATGCGCATCCCAGTCATCTTTTGTAAGGAAGTGCGCGTCATTGTCACACACAAGTGGCAATTCCAACTCTTCTGCAAGTTTAATGAGATGTGGATTGATTGCTTCTTGATCTTCGACGCCATGCCGCTGAATTTCAATAAAGAAGCGAGGCTCACCCTTCTCATTTGGAGCGAATACCTCTGCGTGCCACCTTGCTTCTTCAACAGCGTTTTGCCAATGCTCATCATCACCACTATCAACGAACTTTGTGAGGTGGTACGCAATTGAACTCCCTAAGTGACCATTTATGGCAACGAGACCATCACCCCACTGCTGAAGCGTCGACTTATCCATTCTCGGTTTGTAGTAAAACCCGTTGATGAATGAGTCTGAACTTAACCTCATTAAGTTATGCCAACCGATGTTGTTTTCAGCAAGTAACACCAAATGGAAACCGCCATCGCGAATACCAGAGGGTGATTTATCTTTGCGGTCAAACGGCGCGACGTAGGCTTCGATTCCTAGAATCGGCTTAATGCCAGCTTCTTTTGCTTTTGTATAAAATTCAAATGCGCCAAACAAGTTGCCGTGGTCTGTAACCGCAACAGCATCCATCCCAAGTTCCTGCACCTTACTAATAAGGGCGTTTAACTTGTTTCCACCATCAAGCAGTGAGTATTCACTGTGGAGGTGGAGATGGACAAAAGATTGTGAAATCGACTTCTTTTTCAACTTGCTTCCTTGCGTTTCTTATCATACCACCCCGATTAAAAAGATACGATAGAGAAAATGATGCTCAGACAGTTTCAATGGAATACCCCAACTCCCCGCTCGACCCCCGCGAAGGTCGCGCTTTTTGTTTTTGGGCTCATCCTCTTCTTACCTATTTTGGCACTGCTCTTGATTGCAGGTTTTTTCGCAAGCATTGTGTTCGGTATTTTGATGCTCTTTGGCATCGTGACTGCAAAAATTCGTTCATTAACGCACAAAGTTGATGAAGGCAGAAAGAACGTCAGAGTAAGACGTTGAATCAAGCTGTTTCAGCGATGAGTTTAGCGGTATAAGAGGCAATCAACTGAGACGTCATTTTCCCAACCGTTCCATCCGCGACGGCTTGTTCTTGGGATTGGCTCTGGTCGCCTTCTTTTACCGAGACTCGCATGCCAACCACAGGCAGCACGCCCCAACTGGAATTCGTTAGAAAGAGCTCATCAGCATCAAAAGCATCATCAAGGGTCATGGATTGCCTACTTGTCCCAATTCCAAGCCCATCTGCAAGAGCAATAACAACTTCCCGCGTCACGCCAGGCAACACTGCAGATGGCTCTGCCTGTTCATCTTCTTCGCCTCGAGCTGTGGGGGTGAAGAGCGTTCCGTTCTTAACTGCAAACAAGTTACTCACACAGCCACCAGCAAGGGTTGCACTTGGTGTAAGCCAGAGCGCCTCGCCACATTGCTGCATCGCAGCAAGTTGCAGATTCAGAAGTTTTGGCCAATAGTTTAATGTTTTGTGCCCCGCACCAAACTCATATGGGTTCACTCGGCCACTTGCGAGTGTCACATGGACACCCTTTTCAAAAAACGCATCGGGGTATTGTGTTGGTGGTTGAGATTGAATGACGACCGTTGGGTCAGCATCCCCTTGCTCACCAGTACGCTGAAGCATGTTCAGATCACCGCCCGTAATCGTTAGTCTCATCCTCGCATCTGATTGGTCATTTTCTTTCAATGTGAGGTGTAATGCTTCAATAAGGGGTTCAACATGCAACTTTTCAGTAAGCCGAAGGCCAGCAGCAGATGCCTTAAGTCTATTCATATGGGCTTCTGCTTGAAAGACGCGGCCGTTCTTGGCAATCATCGTTTCAAAGAGCCCAACGCCGTGTTGGAAACCAGCATCAAAGACGCCTACTTTGGCTTCGTTTTCATCTACAAATGAACCATTAATCCATACTTTCATTGTGCTGCCCCTTCTTGAATGATTCCAGCAATGAGCACTTTTGCATCTTCAGAATCACAGATAATCCTGTACCGTGCAATCGGTTGATGATTTACTTCGATGGACGCAATGTGTGTTGCAATACCATCTCCGTACACTTCATCATCACCATTTGTCACAATGACCTGAAATTCAACATCTGTTTCGATGGAGTTGTGATAAACATACTCAAGTGATAGTTGCAAAGGTTGCTTTAGAATTGGGTTGACAACAACTTCTTCAACGATTGTGGGGTTAGCGTGAGCTCTTGGAATTAACTTTGTGACTTCATGTCTGACGTGATTGTTTACGAGAGCCTCAGTGTGTGAAGCCCACCAAGCAATAACGCACGCAATTGTGAGCGTGATTGCAGTGAATAACCATTTTCTTATAAACCGAAGCATCTACTTTTACTGATTCCTCAAAGTTTCTGCTCGTTTGATGAGTGCTGAAGGATCTACTTCAAGCGGTTCAAGCATAAAACTCCAACGCAAATCTGCATGTGCATCAGGCGCAACAACTTCAGTTACCAAATCAATTGGCGGCATATCCCATGATGGAGCATGAAGCCACTTTGTTGTCATCAACGGTTGATATCCATGCAGCTCAGCCCGAACATCATACTCACCGTAATACGTAAAATCTGTGATGACCGGCGTTCGCCCAATCTCCCTATCATTGAGCCAAACGATAGCACCCGCAGGTTCACTTGTAATCGTGATGGTTCGCTTTACGCAACCAATAGAACAGCATAAAAATGAAATGATTAAGAGAATTCTCATATGATTTCTTAGGCGAAGGCAACAATTATACTGTTTTTGGCTACTCATCAAACTCATCTCCCCTGAATGTCGAGGCGAGATATCGTTTCTTAACAAGTTCGTCATTGATAATGGTTTTTGGGTCACCATCCATAAGGTTTTTACCACTATCGATAATGTAGGCCCTGTCGCAAATGTGCAATGTTTGCTGTACTGCGTGGTCAGTTACAAGAATGGAAATCCCCTGCTCAGTTAGCTTCCTAACCTCTTTTTGAACATCTTCGACAGTATGCGGGTCAACGGCTGCAAATGGTTCATCAAGCAAGATGAGTTTTGGTCTCATGATGAGGGCGCGGGCAATCTCAAGACGCCTGCGTTCACCACCACTGCACGTTTTTGCCAATTGTTTCCGCTTGTGTTCAAGGTGAAACTGCTCAAGCAGTTCGTCACACCGTTGTTTTTGAATTGGCTTTGGAATTGGTAGCGTTTCTAGGATTGCGTTTAAGTTATCTTCGCATGTCATGCCTCTAAAAACGCTTGGCTCTTGGGCGAGGTAACCCATGCCCCTTCTCGCGTGCTGATACATCGGCAAGTGCGTAACATCTTCACCGTCAAATAGAACGCGGCCAGCTTCAGGTTCAACCATTCCAATCATCATGCGAAACGAAGTTGTCTTTCCTGCGCCGTTTGGACCAAGCAAGCCAACCACTTCTCCTTCGCCCACTTCGATGCACACCTCGTCAACGACTCTTCTGCCGCCATAGCTCTTAACTAAATTGGTTGCCGTTAAAAGAGGCACTTATTCCTCCTCACCCTCTTCCCCGTATTCAAACTTTACACGCCTTGCAAGCGGCGTCCAGTCATCGGGATAAAATTGGTGTGCAAGCGCCCCAATAATGAGGTGCATATCTTGATACACATAATCATCAAGTTCAATTGGCTCCCGTCCTTCAACAACGACTTTAGCAGTCCAAGTGAGGCGAGCCTTTGCAGTTTTTGAAATCCATTTAGACATGTCTATATCTTTGACGTCACTTGCAGGCCAACTGCCCTCAGGCGTGGTAAGTGTCCCATCATCATCAAGTTCGTACATAGATGCACGTTTTTTCATTTTCATATAACTGAGTAAATACCACAAGCCAAAAGGCAAACATGACATAAATACCCACTGCATGGGTCTGTCATACTTGCTTGGTGCAGTAATGTTGCCATACGCGTTAAGCCCTTCTTCAACACCGCCCATTGCTTTTCGCTGAATTTCGATTGAAGCACCTTCTAAAGCCACTTTCATCTGAGCAAGCCCCGCATCCCAGTCCCGATCTGTGTAGCCTTCACTTTGAAGTGCGACATCAATGAGCGTGATTGCATCAAGCCGTTGCGTTGAACCGTTTGGTGTATCAAGTCCAATTTTGATGACTCGCAAGATTTCTGCACGGGCTGCGCCTCTTGCTGCTTCGGGAATTGCAACAAGATAATCCCATATGCCCCACAATCCAAGGACAACACAAACAATCATCATTAAGACTGTCTTTAGCCAATATCGAGTTGCTAATTTGGTTTTGATTGGCACGACTCAAGTGCTCCTTTGGACATCATCCTACTCTTTTATATTCTTTAGTGTATTGCAACACGCAATGGCCGCGAGGTAAGCAGGTTTATATGTCGCTACAGCAGACAAATGAGCGAGCAAGAAATCAAGTTGTCGCTCATCTTCGCCTTTTTTTTCAGCTTCTTCAACGACATGAGCTCCAAGTTCATTTAAAGCGTAATCAAACCAAGCGCAGGTTGGTTTATCGACACTCTTTGGCTCGTCAACTTGAACACGTACGGTCACGCCACTACCGAGTGCAACAATTGGGCACAACCCAAGTTTTGTCGTGGGTTCGCGACACACAAAAAGTGATGGAATCTTCTTTTCTTTTAGTGCGTGATGCATCAATGCCGCATCACGACCTACAAGTGGTGGCCTTACTAAAAATCGTCCGGCTTCTTTAATTGCATTCACTTCATCGAGCGACTCAACGATTCGAACTCGCTTCCCGTTCTTCGCGCACTTCGCTTGTGCTTGTCTTGCATCTGATAAATCGTGCAACGCGCCTATCAACGCTCGCCAATCTTGTACAGCGCGAGCTTGGTCTACCGAAGCGATGGCCCTCTTTTCATCTTTATATGTAGATTTTGTTTCTCTTGCTGATGTCATTCGTTCAATTCTGTTTATGAAACGTACGCTTCTGAAACTTCATCGGCAAGCGCTTGAGTTCCAAACCAGAACTTTACGGGTCCGCCGGGAACGATGTGTACGAGTACAGGCGCGCCAGTTGGGAAGATGAACACTCCCTGAGCCTCACCCTCGCCATCTTTCATGATGGCAGTAATGAGACCAGTGAGCGTGTGTTCGTCAGAGGATTCAAAAATCAACGGGTCTTGAGTATTTAACCTCACAGTAGCGGTCGCATCGAACTCTTGCCAAGAATCATCGCCAGCCATGCTAAACGCCACGGCATCAAACACGCTTCGCCATTTCGTCACCGGCGTCATGATTGTCTGTCCACCATGAAGTTTGTGAATTGAGCCAATGATTGCTTGAATCATCTCATCCGTACCCATGTCTTTACAGAAGGTGTCCTCACCCTCGCCGCAGGGTGTGTCATCATTGCATAAGCAATGTTTTGCAGACAAACAATCAGCAGACATCGAGAGCAGCGAGCAATCTTCAGCAGACTCTTTCACGATGCCCATGTCATTCATGAGCTCAATAATTTCTTGTTCGGGGATAAATTCCAAAACTCTTTTCCAACTCTCTGTGTGTTATGTACGAGTATTCAATACGATAGAGACAACAATTGCAACCTATGTTAAAACCAACCATAATTTTTGTTTGTACTGGCAACACCTGCAGAAGCCCTATGGCAGAAGGAATTGCAAGGCATTTTATTCAGCAATCAGGTTTAATTGATTGGAAAGTAAGTTCAGCGGGCGTGTTTGGTATGGATGGCATGGACATCAGTTTTGAATCAATAAAAGCGCTACAAAACTGCGGGATTGAGTTTAATAGTACAAGTAAGGCCCTTACTGTCGAGTTGCTTGAAGAAGCCACACACGTGTTTTGTATGACTGAGAGCCATAAGCAGAGTGTTTTGCACCTCGTTCCAGATGCAACTGTTGTTGAGTTACTCGATAGCGATGGTGCGATTGCAGACCCTATTGGGCAAAGCCAAAATGTTTACGATGCAGTTGCTGAGCGAATGTTTGAGTTAATCAAAGATAGAATTAACATGATTAGTGAAGAAATGGATAAGGAATAGAGATGACGTTTGAAGCGAAGACAATAGCAATCGGCTCTGACCACCGTGCAAGGGGAATTGTTGATTCACTTGCATCGCACATGGAAGAAAGTGGCTGGAGCGTGACAAAGCACTATGGTGGAGACGCCGATTCAGTTGACTATCCCGTTCAGGCAAAAGAAGTCACAGACGCAATTCAAAATGGTGACGCATGTTGCGGTGTGCTGATCTGCGGCTCTGGAATTGGCATGTCGATGGCAGCAAACAAAGCAAGTGGCATAAGAGCTGCTCTAGTGCACGATTCACATTCAGCAGAAATGAGTAGAAAGCACAACAACGCAAACATATTATGTATGGCAGCAGATGGTCCATTCAATCCAGATTTCAAAGAGATTTTAAATATCTGGCTCGCAACTGAATTCGAAGGCGGTCGTCATCAGAGACGGGTGGGATTCATGGATTAATAATGAACAACCTCCGACGCATGATTGATGCAAATGTAAATCGGGCAGCAGAAGGACTTCGTGTGCTTGAGGATGTCGCACGATTCCACCTTAATAATTTAACGCTTAGCGAGGCGTGCAAACAATATCGCCACACCATACGACACGCATTTCCAAACTGCATACTTCATCGTGATACTCGAGGTGATGTTGGGACAACGATTACAACCGAAGAAGAGTTGAAACGTTCGTCACTTCATGACATTGTGATTGCTTCAAGTAATCGGTGCTGTGAAGCACTTCGCGTGATTGAAGAGGGCGTGAAACTTGAAGCAAGTACATTACCAGTCAAAGATCTTCGGTATGCAATCTATGACACAGCCCAACAACTGCTCAGACAACTCGGCTCGACTGTTCCTTCAAGTTGGCGACTTTGTTTTGTGTGCACAGCATCCGAATGCGTGTTGCCTTGGGAAGAGACGGTCATTCAGGCCATTTCCTGTGGATGTGATTGCATCCAAGTTCGCGAGAAATCAATGGCAACAAAGGAACTTATTGACCATGTCAACCAAATGATTGACATTACATCAGGCAAGGCGGCAGTCATTGTGAATGACCGCATAGATGTTATGCTCGCAACGAATGCCACGGGCGTTCATCTTGGCCTCAATGATTTCTCAATTCATGATGCGAGAACCATTTGTGGAGACAAATATATCGTCGGCGCAACTGTGCATTCACTTAAAGAAGCGGAGGAAGCAGCCGTTGCAGGTGCAGATTACTTTGGCATTGGCGCGATGTTTAAAAGCTCAACTAAAGACAGTGAAGTGAAAGGGATTGAATTACTCGCAGAAGTGCATGATGCTTTTCCCCATATCCCTCAACTTGCAATCGGTGGTGTCACGCCTGAAAACTGCGGACAACTGTACGCTGCATGCAACTGCGGCATTGCCGTGAGTAGTGTAATTTCACATTCGCAAACACCTGCTCATACTTGTTCTGAATTACTAAACGGAGTTTCAATCGACTTATGATGCTTGCTTCTGTTTCACAGCACGGAATTGTTTCATCAACGCTGACGACGTTCATTTCGCTCCTTGCGTTTGCAACTGTCATTGGCGTCTTGTCTAAATTTGTCAAGCTCCCCTATACCATTGCACTTGTACTGGCAGGACTTGTTGTTGCGCTCATGGGGGCAGCCCCTGACGGCGTTGTGATTACAGACGAACTCATTCTAGTATTGTGTTTGCCGCCACTGCTTTTTCAGGCAGGGCTCCATCTCGACCTAAAACTACTTCAAAAGAAGGCAGTGCCAGTGATGATTCTCGCCATACCGGGCGTGCTCATCTCATCTGCAATTGTTGCGTTTGCCGTTCAACCCATTCTTGGTTGCAGTTTGCTCGTTGCGTTCTTGTTTGGCGCGATGCTTGCTCCAACCGATCCCATTTCAGTGATGGCAACACTCAAAGCAGCCAAAGCACCTGAGCGACTGAAAACAATCATCGAGGGCGAAAGTTTGTTTAACGACGGAACAGGTGTCGTATTGTTCCTTATCTTGCTTTCTGCAGTCTTTACATCTGGAGATGGTGAACATGCTATCTCAATCGCAAGCGGGCTTACGGAATTCATCCGAGTTGTCGGTCTCGGCGTTGTGTTTGGACTAGGATTCGGTCTCATTTCATTCTGGCTCCTAAGGAAGCTCAACGACCACGTGCTTGAAAACGGCATCACGATTGTGCTTGCGTGGGGTTCGT
>JAYZCQ010000026.1:0-5683 GCA_036338245.1 Planctomycetota bacterium | reverse complement strand
GAGAGTGTTGACTTTCCGCTTTCCTCAGCAACTTGAAACTCAGCAGTATCAGGTGCATTTGGCGCGCCGCACGCACACTCGACGACTGTAGAGTTGGGTCTCATTGCGGATAGGGCAGTGCATAATTCTGGGATAGGCTCTACAAGAAATCCCTTCCAGCCAAGTTGCTCTAAGTGGTAGGTTTGAGAGTTTAGTACGGGATCGTTGGCGCCAATCTCTAAAAATAGACCCTCATTTGTATCTAGGAACGCCCTGATGAGTTGTTGTTCAGCAAGCGCCTCTCTCTGTTTGATGTCAGGCTCATGAGCGAAGTCTCTTTCAGCAACTGTTCGAAAATAATGTTCCATATTAAGATTGGAGTCCTTCAAGATTTAGTAAATAGATTTTTCGTTTCAGTTGAATGCTTCGCGGGTTTGTAGTGCTGAGTAGCCATGGAGTTGACGCTCGATGAAACAACCCTATAGCCTGGGGTAAAAAACGTCATGCGATTATTCCCCATCGTTTGCCCCGCAGCAAGAGATGTTGACTTTTTTGGGGCTCTCTGTTTATGGAAATATCCCCAAATTGGCAACGTAAATTATTCTCAATATATCTAAGAGTCAATGGTCCAACTGGTGTTACAAACAACATGCTCTGTGTAAGATACCACGCATGAATGAAACAGCACCACCGGACTCCACTGTACTTGACCCTCACTCCATCGCCTTGTTAACGATGATAGAGCAGGAAGACCCAGACATTGCTACTTGTATGGCAAAAGAAGCCGAACGACAACAGCGAACGTTGGAACTCATCGCTTCCGAAAACCACGTCTCGCCTGCAGTGATGCACGCAATGGGTTCATGGCTGACAAACAAATATGCAGAGGGATACCCGGGGAAGCGATACTACGGTGGTTGTGAACATCACGACAAAATTGAGGACATCGCACGTGACCGTGCAAAGGAACTTTTTGGTTGTAGTTACGCAAACGTTCAGCCACACAGTGGTGCAAATGCGAACGTTGCAGCATTCATGGCACTCCTTAATCCAGGAGACACAGTACTTTCGCTTCCAATTTCCTCAGGCGGTCATTTAAGCCATGGCTTAAAGCCAAACTTCTCTGGCACCTTCTACAACATCGAAAGTTACGAGCTCGACCCTGAAACGGAACGTCTTGATTACAGCCACATTCAAAAGCGCGCGGAAGAAACAAAACCCAAAATGATTATTTGTGGTTACAGCGCTTACTCAAGAACAATCGACTTTGAGCGCTTTAGAGAAATCGCAGATTCAGTTGGTGCGTATCTCATGGCAGACATCGCGCACATTGCAGGGCTTGTTGCAGGCGGACAGCACCCATCCCCATTCCCGCACGCGCACATTGTGACGACAACAACACACAAAACACTACGCGGTCCTCGCGGTGGTCTAATCATGACTGATGATGAAGAAGTCGCGAAAATGGTCGACCGCAAAGTCTTTCCTGGCTCGCAGGGCGGACCACTCATGCATGTTATTGCAGCAAAGGCAATCGCATTTGGCGAAGCCCTCCAACCATCATTCAAGGAATACGCAGCAGACATTGTTGCAAACACTAACGCGCTTGCAGAAGCGCTTGTTTCATACGGCTATCGCCTGTGTACCGGTGGAACGGATAACCATCTATTGTTAGTCGACCTTCGTCCTCGTGATGAGAATCTCACAGGTGCGGATGCTGAGGATTGGCTAGGCAATGCTGGCATCGTGACGAACAAAAATGGTATTCCAAATGACCCTCGCAAACCAATGGTAACGAGCGGTCTTAGACTCGGAACGGCAGCGCTCACAACTCGCGGTTTAAACACGGATGACATGCGAGAAGTAGCTTCAATGATTGACAGAGCTCTCGATTCAAAAGGTGATGAAGCAGTTTGTTCTGAAGTGAGAGCTGAAGTCGAAGCATTGTGTGCGAAGTATCCACTATATGGACATTGATGGTGCTCATTGATGGAGCCAACTTTCAACATCGTTCTTTGTTGTCCGCAGATTCCAAACAACACGGGAAATATTGGCCGCACAGCACTTGCAACCAATTGTGTATTGCACATCATTCATCCAATTGCTTTCGACCTGGATGAAAAAGCACTTAGGCGTGCCGGTCTTGATTACTGGCATGAACTTAGGGTCGTTGAGCATGACTCTTGGAAAGCATTTGTGAGGAATGAATCACCAAAGCGTTTGTGGTTATTCACGACAAAAGCAGAACAGCTATATTGGGATGTTTTGTATGAACAGGGTGACTACTTGCTCTTTGGTTCTGAGCAGCATGGTGTTCCAGAAGAAGTCCATGATTGGGCTGAAACGACCTATGGAAAAGACGCAAGAATAAAGATGCCAATGCTCAATGAGGCAAGAAGTCTAAACCTCGCGACAGCGGTTTGTGCAGGTGTTTACGAGGGATTGCGACAAATTTCATCTTAAAAGCATTTTGGTGGTGCTGAATTGAACCAATTTGTAAACACAGGTAGTCCCAGATGCTATATTCGTAATGCATACAAATGAATATATGCATCTTTTTGGAAGATTGGAGAAGTTTAAGAGATGGCAAAATACACAACGACTGATATTCGCAACATTGCTATGACCGGCTCAGCTGGAGCCGGAAAGACCACCCTTGTTGAAATGATGCTAAACGCTGCTGGAGAAATCGGCAGCGTTGGTACTGTAGAACAAGGGAATACTGTTTGCGATTTTGATGATTTAGAACACGAGTATGTGCATGGCATTGATAGCGCTATTGCTCACTTCGACCATAAGGGCGCTCATGTAAACATCGTTGATACACCTGGCAGCCCTGGTTTCTTAGGGAAAGCGGTTGCTTCGTTTCCTGCTGTTGAAACACAAGTTGTCATGATTGACGCTGGGGCAGGCATCGACACAATGACCCGGAAGCTCATGTCGCTTGGACGAGACAGGCAGCTGCCGCAAGTCATCTTGGTCAATAAACTTGACCATGCAAATGATTTGGCAGGCCTTCTCGACCAGATTCAATCTACATTTGGAGGCGTGTGCCGCCCAGTCAATCTGCCAGCAGATGGCGGGAGTTCCGTCATTGATTGCTTCAAAAACGCTGAGGGCGATAGTGACTTGGGCGACATTGCATCATTCCATACCGGAATCGTTGATCAAGTTGTCGAAGTCGATGAAGAACTGATGGAAACTTATCTTGATCAAGGCGAAGTTAGCCCTGACCAATTGCATGGTCCATTTGAGGCAGCACTGAGACAAGCGCACCTCATTCCAATCATGTTCATGTCTGCAAAAAACAACGTAGGTGTTGCTGAGTTCATGGACTTCATCGCAGAACTTTGCCCAAATCCGCTTGAAGGCAACCCGCGAACATTCATCTCTGGTGAAGGTGAATCTCTGGAAGAGTGGCACGCATGCAATGATGGCGAACACCCTGTTGCACACGTCTTTAAAGTTTCATCTGACCCATATGTCGGCAAGTTGTGCGTATTTAGAGTGCACCAAGGCGCGATGAATAGCAAAACTAATCCAAAAGTTGGAGACAGTAGAAAAGGCATCAAACTTAGTCACGTGTTTAAATTGCAAGGTAAAGACCATGTTGAGATACCTGAAGTAATCTCAGGCGACATAGGCGCTGTTGCAAAGATTGAAGAACTTAACTTTGGTAGCGTCATGCACGACGGCTCAATCAGTGACCAAATGAAAATTAAACCGCTTCCAATGCCAAAGCCAATGTACGGTCTTGCAATTGATGCGGCGAATCGCAATGCTGAAACAAAACTTGGTGAAGCGTTATCGAAACTCCAAGTTGAAGATCCAACGCTTGAAATCGATCGTGTTGCAGCAACTGGCGACCTTGTCATGAGGGGCTTAGGTGACATTCACTTGAGAGCAAAACTCCGAATTTTGAAGGATCGTTTTGGTGTTGAGGTTGACACACGAACTCCAAAGGTTGCGTATAAAGAAACAATTACTTCAAACGCTGAAGGGCACCACAGACATAAGAAACAATCCGGTGGTTCAGGTCAATTCGGTGAAGTTTATCTCCGCATCGAACCAGCTGTTGGTGAAGAAACTGAAGAAACATCAAACGGCTTCGTCTTTGTAGATGATACTTTTGGCGGTTCAGTTCCAAAACAATTTATGCCTGCAATTGAAAAGGGTGTAAAGGCAGTCATGGCAGATGGTGCTATTGCTGGTTATCCGATGTACAACATTAAGGTGACAGTCTATGACGGAAAACACCACGCAGTTGACTCTAAGGAGATTGCGTTTGCCACAGCAGGAAAGAAAGCGTTTATTGACGCAGTGAAAAAAGCAAAGCCGGTTCTGCTTGAGCCATTTGTTAAGTTACACATTGCAATTCCAACTGACATGATTGGTGATATCTCATCTGACATATCAGGTAGACGGGGTCGAATTCTAGGAACTGAAATGTTGCCGGGCGATCAAGCACTCTTAGAAGCGGAAGCGCCTCTCTCGGAAGTGATGTCGTACACAAGTCAATTGAAATCAATCACAGGTGGCGCCGGTTCGTATGAAATGGAATATTCACACGACGAGCGGACTCCTGCAAACGTTCAAGCAGATGTTGTGAAGGCGTTCAAGCCACAGGATGAAGAATAAGTTCTAAAAACCGTGGACGACAAACGGGTTCGATTGTCGTTCGCGACCAATGGTAGTCGAGGGGCCATGTCCGGGGTACACCATCATGTCATCAGGGAGGGACATGATGGTTTTTTGTATGGAGTTTCGAAGGTCGTCGACATTTGATGTGGGGAAGTCATGCCTGCCAATTGAACCGGCAAATAATGTGTCGCCGACAATGGCCTGATTTGATTCGTCATGAATAAAACAGACACTTCCCGGGCTGTGGCCGGGCGTGTGTACGACTCTCCAGGTTGAATCGCTAAGCGTAAGTGTTTGTCCATCTGTAAGCGTCTCAGTTGGCGACGATGCAGTTACAGGTCTTCCTGCTAATCCAGACAAATTCAACATTGGATTCATATTCCATTCTTGCTCTTGAGCGTGAGCATGAATTGGAATATTGCCCGTGAATGAAAGCAATTGGTCGATGCCCGCAATGTGGTCAGAATGGCAATGTGTCAATAGAAGTGCTTTTGGCTTTAAAACATTTGATTTGAGATACTCGATGAGAACATCGGGCTCATACCCGCAATCAATCACCCAGCAATCGTCGCCCGATGTGACAATAAAACAGTTGGTCTGGTAGTCGCCAAGTGCAAAAGGTTTGATTTGAATGGTCATGGTGTTCCTTCTTCCAAGTTACAATGGATGCAATATGATATGTCGAAACATAGCTGAAATGGAAGGTACGCCAGTTGATGTCGATGGCGCTAAAGGCGTGACGATGAAACTGCTTGTGGGTAAAGAAGACAGTGCGCCTACGTTCGCAATGCGTCACTTTTTAATTGAAGCAGGTGGGTGCACGCCAAAACATCAACACCCTTGGGAGCATGAAGTGCTCGTCATTAAAGGTGATGGTGAACTAGAGTGCGGCGGTGAAGTCATTTCTATCCACGGGGGAGATGGTCTTTTTATTCCTGGGAACACGCTCCATCAGTTCCGAAACACCTCAGGCAGTTCAATGGAGTTTCTCTGTATTGTGCCTGTCGAGTCGCCTTGTGGTCAATGCGTGCCTGGGAGTTAGTTTAGATCATGAAACTTCATT
>JAYZCQ010000025.1:0-7527 GCA_036338245.1 Planctomycetota bacterium | reverse complement strand
GATTCGACGGCTTTTTTCGCTTGAACATGTACGCCGAATGTTGGAACATTTTGAGGCGGCGAATCTGTGACCACTCATAAAATTTCTTTCTCAGCGGATAACTTGCAGTTACCCCAGAGTGGTCAATGGTAAACCTTGACGGGAACAAGAACGTCGCAATGGAAGCAATCAAAACAATTGTGAGTGCTACGCCGAGCAGCACATTTGACATGATGATTGAGCCACCGAATAAAACAACGCAACCCCATGCAAAAACACGTTTTACGGGGTGGATGTCGGATGGATTACAAGTCCATGAATATGTTGCTACGTCACTCGATTCCATGAGGTGGCACATATCCTACCATAGCAAGAGGAGCACTTATGGCGAACAAACCGTCGATTGGTCTGCCTCTAGGGTGACAATCTCGTTCTTTGTTTGGAGCAGCAAATGATTGCCTGGAACGATGTCGATGACGAGCCCAGTGTGCGTCTCACCCTTGGAAGCAATCGTTTGGGTCGTTCCGATGAGTGTATCTCGCTTTTTCCACGTTTCAATTGCCTTTCGCTCGTTTAATGAAACTGCCGTAAACACGCTGTTAATAACGAGTTGCGTCGCTTCTAATCGGCCTTCTTTGAACCCACACTCAATCAGGCAAATTGTCTTTTGGTCTGTTACAGGCGGTTCTAACACATTGAGCCCAATGCCAACAAGACACCGCCCCTCACGCTCCTCAATCAAAATACCCGCGAGTTTTCGCTCATCAACGATGATGTCATTTGGCCATTTGATTCCAACTTGCACCCTTGGCAGTGCATTATTGAGCGATGCTGCAAGCGACGCCCCAACTGCGATGGGCAAAATTGGCGAGAGTTCGTCGAGCACAACTGTAAGTGCAACTCCGCCTGTTGCATCCCAAGCATTTCCTCTTCGTCCCCTTCCCGCTGTTTGCCTGATTGCCGTACAGACATCTCCACCTTTAAGACCGCCAGCAATTGCGGCATCTTGGGTCGAGGTCGCTTCTTCAAAGACGAGCACTCTTCCCTCGCACTCAAGCTGTTCTTCCCAACAGTCACGTTCTGTCATTGACGCACATCCAAACCAAAATCAAGCCACGTTGCTTGATGCGTGAGTCCGCCAATCGCTATGCGGTCAACACCTGTTTCAGCAATACTTTTTACCGTATCAGCATTCACGCCACCCGATGCTTCAAGGAGCGGGCTTCTCTTAGATGCATTGCGAATCTCAACTGCTTTCCGAATCATTTCATTTGACATGTTGTCAAGCAAGATGATGTCTACATCTAAGTCAATGACCTCAGCAAACTGTTCAAGCGTATCAACTTCGACTTCCACAAATGAAATCTGCGACCTACGCACTTTTGAAATTGCATTTGCAAGTTCTTCGTTGATGTTCGCAAGCCCCGCAAGATGATTGTCCTTGTATAGCACTGCATCATGCAAACCAAGCCTATGCAATGTTCCACCACCACACGCGACTGCGTACTTATCAAGCATTCTTAATGATGGCGTCGTTTTACGAGTGTCGCAAATTTTGCACTCCGTGCCAGCAACAAGTTCAACAAAGTGATGCGTGCGAGTTGCAATGCCTGATGCGTATCCCAGAATGTTTAGTATCGTTCGCTCTACAGCGAGGATTGAACGATGATTGCCGCCGATTACTGCGATTGTTGACGGTTCGCTGATTGCGCCATCTTGTTTTAATAATTTCAATTCCAAATCATCAATGAGGGACAAGCCAACTGGCAATAGCGCTAGACCTGCAATGACTCCCGCCCCGCGTAGTGAGACTTCACAAGTAATCTGTGTATTGACATCAATAATTGACTCAGTAGTGACATCACCTATGTGTAATCCATCTTCATCAAAACATTGCTGAAACAATTCGCTGATTGCTTCGTCTGACAAAAGTTCATTCCTGATTTCTACTAAAGATGTTGTCATTTCGTTCCTGTAGATTTGCGTAATGTTTTTGCCATTCCATCAAGAACAAGTATTGTGTCACTTTCGCCGTTCACTGCAACACGATGGCCATCGGTTGAAACAGTGATTCGCTCAAGTGTTTCGTTAGATGGGATCGCTGCAACAAGACCGAGTTCGTCGATTGACCAAACCCCAATTGTCCCATCGCTTCGTACAGTTGCAAACCGATTCCCGTCCGGAAAGATTACTAAATCTCGCAATCCACTAACACTTGCACTACTTGAGTCAACCAACGAACCTGTCGAAGCGTTTAGCACTTGAACGACATGGCTTGCAGATGCAGTAACGATGTAATCTCTTGTCTGCTCATACCCCATTGCAACAACATCTATCCCATTACCAATGTGATTCCATAGTGGGACACCACTACTCGTTTGATACGCTGCCACACTGCCGTCACTTGTTGAAACGAAGAATGTTTCCTTATCGTCGGCAAAAGTCATTGCCAGTGGAAAGCTATGTTCTAGTTGAAGATGTTGAATAAGTTTGTCATTCCTAACATCCCAGATATAGATGTCACCACTAAACGTCCCCGCAATGACGTACTTTCCGAATGGCGAAACACTTAATGTCGAAACTTGCGACTTGCAGTCTCCAATAGTCTGAGTAAATCTAAACGAGTCAGCATCCCAAAGCTTGATGATACCTCGCACATCCGCTGTCACAACACTTGATGTTGTGGGCACAAATTCAACTAATGAGAGCGCTTCTTTAGAATCAGAAGAAACAAGCGACTCATCTCCTGTTGCAATGTTTACAAGCTTCAGTTGATTGCTATATTCACTTGTGATTGCAAGCACGTTGTTCCAAACAAATGCAATATCCGACGTAGGCATACCCCCATTCGTATAGATGCCATTGTACTTGGGGTCTTGCATGTCCCACCACCGTATCGCGCCATCTCTGCCAATGGATACGTAATGATGCTCAAGAGCTCCAATCGACCAAATCATTTCATCATGACCACGCAACGTCCGAATGTGATCAATTGGCGTTGCCCTCCAGACATTGATTTCCCCATCATCTCCAGCGGAAAGAAAGAGGTCATCCTTTGCAACAAGGTCCATGACATCACCTTGGTGCGCTTCATGCTCACTCATCATGACTCCTCTAGAGACATCCCACTTCTTAATTAAATTGTCTGCACCACCTGAGACAAGGTCGCCATCACTGATGAACGCAACTGCGTGGGCAGCGCCATTGTGCGTGCCTAACAAGGTTGGAAGTTTGGATTCGCCAAGATGCATTACTTGCACGGTGCCATTTACAAATCCAATGCCGAGTTGAAACTTTTCTGGATGATAGTCAAGAGCAATGACCATCCCGTAATCTGTACTCCATTGCGTGACGAGTACATGTTGATCATCAAAAATTTGAATGTCGCCATTTGCAAGACCAATTGCATAGCCACCCGTTGGGAACGAAGTGATAGACTCAATTGAACTTGAAGACACGTCTTTGAATTGGACTTCGCCGCCTTCAACATCGACAACGCCAACCTCACCATTTGATAGTCCAAGCAAACAAACAGTGCCATCATTTGAAAACTCAACCGTTCTTACATTCACTTGTAATTGAATGTCTGAGATGATTTCACTGTGTTCGTTGATAAGAAGCACCCTGCCGCCTTCAAAAGAAACAGCGATGAGATTTGACTCACGGGACGCGGCAAGTGATGTCGGCCTGTCACCAATGAGCCATTGTTTAACTGACTGGTCAGTAATGCCTTTCAACATATGCCATTCCCAGCCGCGAAATTTGCGAGCTGCGTCATCGAGATGGTTTCTCGCCATTTTCCAAGATTCATTTGCAATTGCAGCTTGCGCTGTGCCGATTGTTGCAACGTATGCTTTGTATTCGGCGGTATCCCTTGATTCTGATTCTGATGCCAGGAGAGCCCTCATCTCTTCTTGACGTGCTTCTGACTCAAAGTATCCCCAAACTAACCCAGCAATACCAGCCATAATCGCGACCATGACGAGGAGCCCAGCTCTAAACTTGAGCTGATTTCGCTTTGCGTACAGGCGAAGTCTCTGCATTCGCGTTGGCGGCTTGGCGTGAATGGGTTGGTCATTCAAAAATCGTCTGATGTCAAGAGACAACTCTGCAACACTTTCATATCGCTCTGTTCGCTCTTTCTTTAGCGCCTTTTGAACAATATGTTCAATCTCAATGGGAATGGTGTTGTCAATGCCTCGAAGCGGTGCTGGCGCTGTCTCTTGGATGACTTGTGGCGCCTTATAAACTGCAACACCTTTAAGGTCATACGGCAACTTGTTAGTCATTAGGTGATAAAGCACCATGCCAAGCGAGTACACATCCGTACGCACGTCTACATCGTGTGGGTCATCGCCGCACTGTTCGGGGCTTGACCATTGAAGTGTTCCAACGAACCTACCTTGTTTTGTTAAAGAATGGTCAGGGTCATCGCTACCCGCCATCAACGCAACTCCAAAATCGATAACTTTGGGACGACCAGAATTCGTAATCAAAATGTTTGAAGGCTTTAAGTCTCTGTGAATGACGCCCCGACCATGCCCGTACTGAACAGCATCGCACACTCGCAAAAATAATGCGAGGCGGCCAATCCGGCTGATGTGTTCTTGTTCAACGTAGTCAACAATAGACTTTGAACCAGGCACATACTCCATTGCAAAAAATGGTAGCGGCGTACCGTCGTGTTCTTGATGACCGGAGTCATACACTTGAGCGATGTTTGGATGTTGCAACCGTGCAAGCATTTCACTTTCAAGTTCGAATCGTTGCAACGTTGCGGGAGATGCTGCTGCGGACTTTACGATTTTTAGCGCGACTGCGCGCTTTGGATGAGACTGCCGCGCTTCATAGACATTACCCATGCCGCCTGTTCCAATGATGCGAACAATTTCAAATTGTCCGATGGTTTTTTTAATCCACTCATCGCCTCGAACATTCACATTTGACTTTAACCAATCTTTATCAGCAGTTGCGTCGTCTTGCGTTTGCGCATTGGGATCAAACTCATCACTTGAATCAGTTGAATGAAGTTCATCTGCCATATCACTACATGATACGGCATGGTGACCTATGCAGTTTCAATGGCTAAGCTAATCGCCTCTGCTGTTTCTTCAGCGTTGCTTAACTCACCCGTGTTCCATTCAACTCCAAGGCCACCATCTTCAGTTTTTGGAATAATGTGAAAGTGAACGTGGAACACCGCTTGATGAGCGCTCGCTCCATTGTTTTGCAGCACGTTGTAATCCGAAGTACCAGTTGCTTTCGCCACAGCCCTCGATACAAGGACAAGCGCTTCACCTAGAGCGGCACCTGCTGCGGGAGATAGTGCATCGAGCGTTGCAGCTTCTTCCTTTGGAATCACAAGCGTATGCCCTCTACATAAGGGAGCAATATCTAGGAATGCAAGCACATGCTCATTTTCAAACACTTTGTGACATGGAATCTCGCCATCAATGATGCGATTGAAAATGGTCGACATGTCGCTACCTCAACTCAGCTTGCGCTGCTGCGAGTCTTGCTGTCGGCACTCTAAATGGCGAACAACTCACATAATCGAGTCCGACGCTGTTACAGAATTCGACTGACTTAGGGTCGCCACCATGTTCACCACAGATACCAATCTTGAGACCTTTTTTCGTTTTGCGCCCACCTTCAACGCCACGCTTGACGAGTGCGCCAACGCCATCGAAATCGATGGTTTGGAATGGGTCTCTCTCTAAGATAGAATCGTCTAAGTAGTGTGGCAAGAACGAGTTGATGTCATCACGACTGAAGCCATATGTCAATTGCGTAAGGTCATTTGTTCCGAAACTGAAGAAGTCTGCGTCTTCAGCAATTTGCTCGGATACGATTGCCGCGCGAGGAATCTCAATCATTGTTCCAATTGGAATGTTGAGCTTTCCTTTGTAGCGTTCTTTCTTAACAACAGCTTTGATTGTGTCAGCGGCTAACTTGCGGAGTGCTTTCAATTCTTCTTGCATACCAACAAGTGGAATCATGATTTCTGGCTTGGCGTCAATGCGTTTCTTCTTACATTTAATCATCGCTTGCACGATTGCTGTGACTTGCATCACGAGAATCTCAGGATAAGTCACTGCAAGACGGCAACCACGATGACCGAGCATCGGGTTGAATTCATGAAGTTGTTCGACTCGGCGTTTGACAGTTGCAACGTTTATGCCCATTGCGTTAGCCACATCTTTTTGGCCTGCAATGTCATGTGGCAAGAACTCATGCAGTGGCGGGTCAAGAAGACGGACGGTAACTGGACATCCTTTCATTGCAGTGAAGATGCCAACAAAGTCATCGCGTTGATAAGGCATTAGACGAGCAAGCGCTTCTTCTCGCAATTCTTTGGTTTCAGCGAGAATCATTTGACGCATTGCAAGAATTCGATCGCCTTCAAAGAACATGTGTTCTGTTCTCGTTAGTCCAATGCCTTCTGCGCCAAAGTCTCTAGCGCGTTTTGCATCCTTAGGCGTATCTGCATTTGTACGCACTTTCATACGACGCTTCTGGTCTGCCCATTTCATGACGGTTTCGAAGTCACCACTGAGTTTCGGCTCATGACGTTCAACTTTGCCAAGCATAACTTCGCCTGTGCCACCATCGATTGAAAGTACATCCTTTTCGCCGTATGTCTTGCCGTGAATTGTGACTTTTTTCCGTGCAGCGTTGATGTCCAAATCTGAAGCACCAGCAACACAACACTTGCCCCAGCCGCGTGCAACAACTGCTGCGTGACTTGTCATCCCACCAGTTGAAGTCAAAATGCCAACCGCGTGGTGCATGCCGTCAATGTCTTCCGGCGAAGTCTCTTTGCGAACGAGCAAGACGCTTTCGCCTGCTTCTGAACGCGCAACTGCGTCTTCTGCACTGAATGCAAGTGTGCCAGTTGAAGCACCAGGCGACGCCGGCAACCCCTTGGTGAGCATCGTGACATCTTTCTTAGATTTCGCAGTGAAACTTGGAAGTAGAAGTTGAACAAGGTCACCTGCAGGAATACGAAGCAGTGCTTCATCTCTTGTAATTAACCGACTCTTCACCATGTCAACAGCCATTTTGACTGCAGCGGCTGCAGTTCGTTTGCCTGTTCGTGTTTGAAGCATCCACAGTTTATCACGCTCAATTGTGAACTCAATATCTTGCATGTCACGGTAATGCTTCTCTAAGATTTTCTTAATCTTCAAGAGTTCATTGAAGATGCGTTTGTTCCAGCGAGTCATTTGCGAAACTGGTTTAGGCGTGCGAATACCAGCAACAACATCTTCACCTTGAGCATCAATCAAAAACTCGCCAAAGAATTTATCAACCCCAGTTGATGGATTACGAGTAAACGCAACACCTGTTCCCGAGTCTCTACCCATGTTGCCAAAGACCATCGCTTGAACATTAACTGCTGTGCCCTGCAAGCCAGTGATGTCATTTATTTGTCTGTAACTTTTTGCTCTTGAGGTGTTCCATGATTTGAAGACCGCTTCTACTGCAAGTGTAAGTTGCTTCGTTGGCTCTTGGGGGAATTCTTCGCCTACATGCTTGCGATATGCT
>JAYZCQ010000024.1:0-4072 GCA_036338245.1 Planctomycetota bacterium | reverse complement strand
TGAAACTGCTTCGCTGTCATTTGAACTTACGGGTTTTTGAACCGTTTCATCAATGGCACCGATAACGTCACCGATGAGACATTCATCACCTTCTTGCTTTTGAATTGATACTACACCAGCAGATGGTGAGGGCAACTCTTGCGTGACTTTATCTGATTCAATTTCAACTAGTGGAGCATCCCGGTCTACCCACTGACCATCATGTACGAGCCATTTTCCGAGGACTACTTCGGTGATTGATTCGCCTAAACTTGGGATGATAATTTCAGTATTGGTAGACATGGTTACGTTTCTTGTGGTAATCCTAACGCTTCAATGAGGATGCGTTGTTGTTCGATGTTATGCATTTTGCTCGAAGCAACTGCTGGTGAAGCACAAGCGCTTCGGCAAACTCGACCGAGGTCTCTGTCTAAATCATCTCTGAATGCTTCATCAATGTACTGCCAAGCGCCCATGTTTTCAGGTTCTTCTTGGACAAACATGAATTCAGCGTTTGTATACCGTTGAATAATTTTGTCGAGGGCACGCTGAGGAAATGGATATAGTTCTTCAATTCGGACAATTGCGACTGTCTCTTCCTCAGATAGTTTGCGTCGGTATTGAGCAAGGTCATAATAAACTTTGCCTGAACAGAAGAGCACCCTGTTTACTTTTTCGGGTGCATTTGTTGCGTCATCAATCACTGGCTTGAACGTCTCGTCAGTGAATTCATGGATTGGCGACACTGCTTCTGGGTGTCTAAGTAAACTTTTTGGCGACATGACGATAAGTGGTTTCCTGAAGTTCCACTTGATTTGTCGCCTCAATGCATGGAAAATTTGAGATGGCGTCGTTGGATTAATCACACTCATGTTTTGATTTGCGCAAAGTGCTAGAAAGCGCTCAAGGCGTGCGGATGAATGCTCAGGTCCCTGTCCCTCGTAACCATGTGGCAGTAAGAGTACGAGTCCGGATGCCCGCTTCCATTTCATTTCTGCTGATGCAATAAATTGGTCAATGATGACTTGGGCGCCATTTGCAAAGTCGCCAAACTGCGCTTCCCAAATGACAAGCATATGTGGGTCACCGAGTGAGTACCCATACTCAAAGCCAAGCACTGCATTTTCAGTGAGAGGGCTGTTGTGGATGCACATTTTTGCCTGGTTTTCGCAAATAGCGTTAAGTGGTGAAAAAGGTATTCCATTTTCTGAATCAAAATAGATGGCATGTCTGTGACTAAATGTGCCTCTTTCAACATCTTGACCTGTGAGTCTTACAGGGCTGCCTTCACTAAGGAGCGTGCCATAAGCAAACAGTTCTGCCGTTCCCCAATCGAGCGAGCCATCTTCTTCAATGATGTTTGTGCGAGTTGCAACAAGTTTCTTGAGTTTCCTGTGAATGTTGAATCCTTCAGGAGTATTGCTCATTGCAATTGAAACTTTGGATAGTTCATCGCGCGTAACCGAAGTGTCAACTTTTCGATGTGAAGGGTCGCCTTTCAAACCTTCCCAAGGTGAACTCTTTTGATAGGGTGGAATGTGAGGGCTGACAGGATTTTCCTTCGTGCGAATCTGTGAAGCGTCAAGTGCGCTTCGTACTTCTTCACTCATTAAGTCAACTGCGTCTTGGGATAGACTGCCGTTTTGGACGAGTGCTTCCGCATAACTTTCTGTGACTGGTCTCATCTGTCGAATTTTTTCATACATCTGTGGTTGAGTGTATGTTGGTTCGTCAGATTCGTTATGTCCGTGTTGCCGGTAACCCCACAAGTCGATCACTATGTCATTATGGAACGTTTGTCTGTATTCAACAGCGAGTTTGACTGCATGAACGCATGCTTCTGGGTCATATCCGTTGACATGTAAGATTGGCGCGCCAGCCATTTTTGCAATGTCAGTGCAGTAACGTCCTGAGTAACTGTCGTGAGGGTTAGTTGTAAAACCAATTTGGTTATTAACTACGAAGTGAATTGTGCCACCGACAGTGTAGCCGTCAAGGTGTGCCATATTGAACATTTCTGCAACGATGCCTTGCCCAGGAAAACTTGCGTCTCCGTGAATCAGCAAGGGAATGCAAAGTCTTCGGTTTTCATCATGTTGTGTTCGCTGCTTTGCGCGAGCTTTGCCAAGCACAACAGAGTGTCCAAACTCAAGGTGCGAGGGATTCGCAGAAAGTGTGACGTGCACTGGCTTGCCGCAATCGGTCATGATTTCACTTGAGTATCCAAGGTGATACTTAACATCGCCACCACCTGACACAAAATCCTCAATCCAACTCTCTTCAAACTCAGTAAAGAGTTGGTCGTATGATTTTTCAAGAATGTTTACAAGCACATTAATACGACCGCGATGCGCCATGCCAATGTTAACAACTTCAACGTCGTGTTCACTTGAGTAGTTAATGAGTGCATGCATCATAGGAATGAGTGATTCATTCCCTTCAAGACTAAAACGTTTCTTGCCAATGTATCGAGTGGCGCAGAAGTGCTCAAGCGTAGTTGCTTCGATGAGTTGTCTTAAGATGCGTTCTTGTTGAGTTTCATTAAATACCGTTCGGTTTCCATTTGGCTCCATGAATTGTTGAAGCCAGCGGCGTTGTTCTCGATCTTCAATGTGTGCATATTCGACACCGATGTGTTTGCAATATGTACTCTCTAAAGAATCAATGATTGTTTGCAATGTTGATGGATTAGGAAGACAAAGGTGTCCGGGATCAAACGGTTCGCTTAACTGTGCTTTAGATAATCCAAATGTCTGAAGTTCTAAATGGTCTTTACGAGTAGGGGCAACGTCAAGTGGGTCTAACTGTGCGGCGTAATGTCCCGCTGCTCTGTAGTTGTAAATGAGTGAATCTACATTTGCTTGGTCGTAGCGAACTTGATTCGATACGCCTTCTTGGTTGAGTTGCTCTTGTTGTGAACCAAGTTCAAACCCTTGAAAAAATTGCTGCCAAGCCTCATCTACACTCTTTGGATTATCCTTCCATTGAGTCAAAAGATGTTCAATGTATTCAGCATTCCAACCATTGATCGATGGGTCGATGGTTGTTGGTGTTAGAGAAGACGAACTGTCGCTATTTTTAGGCATTTCTATTTGCTTTTGAGCGTTTTCGTAAAGCGGAGAATTATACCAGAAAGCTTCTTGATAATCCCCCTTTAAATAGTGATTAGCGGGTTTAGAGAAGAGATATAGGGTCAACATCAACAGCTAATTCTCTGCCAATAGTCATGAGGTTCCTAGCTTCTTCAAGGAAGCGTTGAAGAACTATTGAAGAGGGTGCTAGAGCGATGCATTCATAGCGATAAAAATCGGCAATTCTAGGTATGACACATGGGATAGGTGGATTCAACTTGACATCATTGTGGTCGAGGGAATGCAGTCTTTCATAGAGGGCTTCAGATTTTCCTTTCGCGGTTTGTTCATCTCGATTTCTAGTTACAAATCTCACCATCCTAGATGCAGGTGGAAGGCCGGCATTGTTTCTGAATGACAACTCTGCATTCGCAAACGATTCATACGCGCCTTGGCTTGCAAGTTTGATAGGCGATGTGTCCGGATCTCTGGATTGAATGATGGCGATTGACTCGCCCGCCCCTCTTCCACATCGACCGCAAACTTGGGATACGAGTTGGTACGTTCGTTCTGATGCTCTGAAGTCAGGCAAATCGATTGACGAATCTGCATTGAGTACCCCAACAAGTTTAACGTTCGGAAAATCGAGACCCTTGGCAATCATCTGCGTGCCTAAGAGAACGCGAATCTCGCCATCTCCAAACTTCTCAAGGGTCTTTTGAATATTTGAGGCAGTGGTCGCGCTGTCGCTATCTAGCCGAGCAATTGCGGTCCACTCAATATCGAGCATGTTTCTCAGTAACTCTTCGGCCCGTTGCGTTCCTGCACCACGAACAATAACTTTGCTCTCACAGTCTGGGCAACTTTTTGGGATGCGCTGTTCCTTGCCGCATTGGTGGCAACGGACGAATCCGGAACTTTGTAACGGTTTTTTTCGATGGAAGACCATTGCAGAATCACAGTGGTCACACTTCATAAGCCAGTCACATGTTCGCTCTTTACACACAATCCAAGGAGCGAAT
>JAYZCQ010000023.1:0-11663 GCA_036338245.1 Planctomycetota bacterium | reverse complement strand
CTTCCTCATCAACGCGCTCAATACGATGAAGAACAATTAGAAGAAGAGCGGCGACTCTGTTTCGTAGGCATGACTCGGGCCCGTAAGCACTTACTGCTAACCAATGCGCGAAGAAGGATGCACAGGGGGTTAACTGAGCGGACTGTAACAAGTCGATTCCTATCTGAACTCGCTGAGGAGCATGTTGATTTTGGCGAAACCGAAGTAGCAGTCAACCACATTCCAGCACCAACTGAGTCAAAGTCAGCAAGCGAGATTCAACTTGGCTCCGTAGTGAGGCATTCTAGATTCGGGATAGGCAAAGTTCAAAAAATCATGCGAAGACCTCGCGGTTCAACCGTTACGGTTCAGTTTTCGACAACGGTTAAGCATCTCGTTCTTGAATATGCAAATCTTGAGTTAGTTGATGAGTTTGACTATAACGATACGTCACCAGAGTATTAATTCATGAGTGCTCTTTCGACTGAATTTGTTCATGTGCTTTGTAAGCGAGAGGGGTTCGCGGCATCTGGAATTTCTCCAGTAAACACTAGCAAGTTTGAACAAGAATTCTTCGATTGGATTGCTGAAGGCAAGCACGGGGAGATGGATTGGCTGAGTAAAAATATTCAAGTACGGATGAATCCAACGAAGTTACTTGAAGGTGCACAATCACTTATTTGTGTACTAGATCGATATAGCGATGTTAACAGTGAACTTCGGGACTCCAATGAAGGTTGGATTGCTCGATATGCAGTAGGGCGTGATTATCACAAGCAAATGAAGAAGCGCCTTCATCGAGTGTGTGATTCGCTTTCAGAAGTATCAGGAGAATCATTTAGAGCATGTGTTGACACTGCGCCCATTCTTGAACGCGAAGTTGCGGCAAATGCTGGGCTTGGAGCCATCGGAAAAAACACACTTCTCCTTGAGCAGGGGGTTGGGAGTTGGTTTTTTATTGGCATCATTGTGACAACTGCGAAGTTGACACCAAACGTACCGAATACTTCAAACCCCTGCCAATCATGTACAAAATGCATCGATGCATGTCCGACGGATGCAATTACGCCATTTAGTGTGGATGCAACCAAATGTATTAGTTATCTCACGATTGAACACCGTTCTGAGATTGATGAACCTTTTCATGAGCATATTGGTAACTGGCTTTTTGGTTGTGACATTTGCCAAGAGGTTTGTCCCCACAATCAACATACGCAGAACAGTAGCAATGCGATTCCTAATAGTTATTATGTATCAAATCGCACTTCATTTAACATCCTTGAAGTGCTTCAATGGACTGAAGAAGACCGTATGCAAGAGTTAGCAGGAAGTGCGATGAAGCGAGCGAAGTTGTATATGTTAAAACGAAATGCGCTCATTGTTGCAGGCAATATATTGCGTTCTGAGATTGACGAAGATTTGATGCATGCTGTCAAAGCAATCAGTCAAGATGAAAGTGAGGATTTAGTTGTGCGTGAAACTGCAAAGAATGTTTTAAAACGGATCTGCTGAGTTCATCATCAAGGCTTGAAGATCTTCTATTGAATTAATAGTGCCATTGTTTACTTTTTCAGCAGCGTCATTCATGACGTCAATCATAGGTCCAAGCATTTCAATCATCATGTTAAGGACGTCAGCGTCTCTGCCAATACCATTAATCTGACTCTTCCAACCAGCAGGCGTCTTCTGGAGTGTTTTTGTTTGCCCTTTTGCGTTTAGAACGGTTGCAGTGTCTCCATGAACGGATATTGTTGAAACGTCATAAGTGTCCTTGAACACATCTCCACTTGCTCCTTGTTGCCTGAGCATTTCATCAAAATCTTCTTGGCTAAAGTTTTTCTCTACTGCAGATAACAAGTTGAATGTTGCTGAAAAAAATCCATCTAAAAATGCGATATGTTTCTCCCCGGCTTCATCAGTTGCCATGTAAAAGTCATACAGATTAATCTTAGTTGTAAGAGATTCTCTTGTTCCTAGCTGGGGAAGGGTGTTCATTGCTTCGACGAGATCGCGTGGAGTATGGAATCCGCTAGATGAAGTAGTGCCCGTCATTCTGCTTGTTGTATTCGTCGTTGGGGCTGTTTCAATAAAAACAGGTTTGCCATGAAGGACAGCTATTCGTTGATCGATGCCTTGGGTGAGGTCGATTGAAATGTTGCTTCCGCTCGGTGCAACTAGTTTTGCATTTTCATAAGAAGCGATTGCTGCACTTGTTGCGTGTTCAATAGCGTCTTGTGTTGATGCTACCATTGCAGTCCATTTTGTTGATGAAGTTGCAATGTTGTTATTTATCATGGATTGCACAGCATTTGCTTGAGCAGTTAAGAATCGTCTTCTTGATTCTTCCGCCATGCCAAGCGAGAGTTCCATGTCAAACTTCCATGCCTCACTTGCTTCTTGCATGTCCTTTGTCGCACTGCGAGCGCGACTCGATTTTTGGAGTGCCTTTTGCATTAGTGCAATTGAGGTGTCCCATTCTGACATGAGAGCGCTAGAGCGATCTAATGCGGATTGCAAAGTTGTTGCAGCGGTGTTATCAAACTCAGTTGCTGTATCGCGGATAAGAGTAGCGTTTGTTGAAGCAGTAGCTTTCATTGCAGATAACAGTTCCTTTGAATGCTCGATTCCATTCAAGATTGAAGCAACTGCTTCGATTTCTGCACGCCTATTGTCAAGGGCTGGTGCCGCAACCATCCTAGTTTGCAATTGATATTCACTTACTTTAAGTTGTTCCTCATGTGCTAATCGCATAACTTTTACGCCATCTTTGAAGTCAGAATGACCTTCAATGATTCCCTTTGACGCAGCGTCATCAAAAAGTGACTCAGCTTCAATCCTGAGGAGGTTTGCTTCACTTTGAGTTTGATTCTCCTGGTTATCAAGTTTGTCAACTGCAACCATTAATCCGGATAATGACTGTTGGAACTCGCTTTGCAATTCTTTGTATGCACGCTCTGTGCCAGGAATGATGTTTTCTGTTCCTGAATCGCTTACGGTTCTTGCCTCAGCAAGTGTTCGCAGTAGTTGTGTTTGTTGAGCTTGTTCAGAAGCAATTTTAAACAGGTTGCTGATTTGGTTTGCTCTAGATTGCAATTCAATAAACTGGGTTTGTGCAAGTGAGCCTTGAGCAGTTGAAAGAATGTAGTTCCTTGTGTCAGTTTGGTAAGGAGAGTATGGCTTGACACGCTCAGTTTTTGAGATGACTGTTTGCAGTGCATCTTCTTGACCACTAGCAGTCGCTGATTCAAGTTCTATTAGAAGTGAACTGAGTTCTTCGTGGACTGCATTTTCATTTTCATCGAGTAACTCACAACCGATGATAGTGAGTGAGAAAACACAAAGAAGAGTGATTGGTAGTTTGGTAAAACGGTGCATAGCCTAATTGTCCTTAAGTGCCTGCCAATTCACAGGCAATGAGAAATGATTGAGCCTATTAGTGTACCAATCAAGGCATTAGTTGGCGAGGGGGGCGAAAGAGCCTAATTGACTTCTAATAGTGGAAATTCGATGGGATAATGGGGTCTCGGCATCTGTCTCATCGATTGAATCCACTCGATAACCGCTTTGCGACCCTCTTCAGTCTGTAATTCCTTCACGGGTTTCCATCCCTTAGCGGCAGGATGAGGATGCCGTGCTTCATCCCTATCGAGACCGTATTGCAGCAATAGCGATTGGTAGGGCTGGTCATAGTTGATGAGGGGCAGTTCAGGATTGATTTTAAGCCTTTCGAGCGTCAGCAAGTTTGCATACCTGCTTTGGTCACTAAGTTTAGGTTCTTGGAATAAAAAGAATGGGCCGCTGTTAGCTCCACCGTGACAATCGGAGGTACCACACCGGTTCACGAGCCAAACATCATGAACATGGGTCCTAAACAGTTTGAGCGCTATCGGTTCTCCAATCTCATGAATGTCGGCATAAAGGTGCTCTGCGTTCAAATATCGAATGAGTTTAAACACAACATGGTCATCACCATCTAGAACAGTTTTACGCAAAGTTGGATCACGTTGAAAAAGAGGTTCATTGCCATATTCTTGGATGATTTTCCTACGGGTTTTATCAGAGATGTTCATATCCGGTAGCAAGTTAAGGTTTGATTCATACGCCTTAATCAATGCGACCTCTTCTGGCTCTAAAACCCTTAGTTCAGTTTGTCCTTTTGATGGAGTTGAAAGTGTTTCTGAAACATCAACTTCTTTTTCAGGCTTCGGTTTGAGTTTCAGTTCAACTCGTCGCCTTAGCGACGCGATGTGAGGCGACTCTAAACGGCTGTCATCGAGATGATTCTTAGCTAACTCAAACTTGTCTTTGTAAATTAGCCACTCGATTAAAAAGCGGAACTCCTCCATGTCTTCAAAGTTAGTGTCAGCGATGATTCGCTTATATGACTCTTCGAAGGGTGGGTCTAGCGTTACTTGCTCAACATCAGTTCGGTCAAACCGCAACTCAATCCCGTTGATGCGAACGAATACTTCCTCGAACTCATTTTCAAGGATTGTGCCTCTTAACCTGCGGCCGTCTTTGAGGATGACAGTGCCAAATTTGTCTTCACCAGAATCAACAAGAATCTCAAATTGATGCGTTTTATCAAGTTCGATAACATGTAATTTCCCGTCGCTGTCTTGCAAGACAAGAACGTTTTCATCTTGCCTAATCACCTCTCCTGTCAGCACTACACCTCGTGAAACTTCAACGATTGCTCTTTTCGTATCAACTTCAACAAGAAGTGAAAGCGTAAGTGCTGTAATAAGAAAAAACTGAACCATTATTCAGGAAGGGGAGTGATTTCGATGTCTTTGCTCCGCGTAACTTCAACAGTCCAGGTGAGTATATCTGCGTATTCGCCAGTACTGCTTCCAGGCACATTTAAATCCCATCGAAGAATGCCTTGTTTCCGATCATCATCAAGATAACTTTGATTAGTTGAAAGTGGAATAGAACTTACGAGAAGGGCGATTTCAATTTTTTCATTTTGGGAAACAGGCATGCGATCCCATACTCGCGTATCAATATCGCTTTTATTTCCGTTTGATAACTCGATGCGGTAATCAAATGTGGTTTGCTTGCCGCTTCCAAAGAGGCCTGTGTTGCCCGTCTGTTTCTCAACTAAGGTTCGTTTCGCAGTCATCATTTCATCAACGCCTAGATTGATTTCAAATGTTTCATTGGGCGTTACTGATTCAAGGTTTGTTTTACCAACATAATCAGAACCGTAGAAGATAGAAGCGTCTCCAGGAAGCAGGATGTACGGACTCGTATTTTTAACTTCGCTTTGTATAAAGATTTTGTCAGTAAGCATTGGAACGGCGACTCTGTATGATTCAGATTCCATCTCAATTGAGGCAATTGAAGTGGTAATCTTTTCTTTAGAATTCGATGGGACGAGGAGCGTTCTGGGTATCACAAAGTTAACTGCTGGTCCACCGCCTTCAACAGTAGCTGCGCTTGCTGCTTCAGTTAATTCCGCTACATAAGCCTCAGCCTCACCATATGCATGCATGTCGGAAACAATCCCCACAAAGGCCCCACCTCTTGCCGCACTTGGATGAGGAGGGGAATCTGCAAACACTTTTGAATCAGTGCCAAGAGCAACTGGTTCATAGATGTCAACAAACCAAGGGTCTGGCATTGGCGGTGTCATCGAATTTTGAGGTTGGGCTGTTGAAAGCGTGATGGAAACATCCTTCCAATCTTCGCCAGTTCTTTGGAAAATTTCAGCTTCATAGTCAATCTGAATGGCATTAGCGTCTTTGCTTGCTCTAATGGAATATGTTGGGGACCAGGAGGCATTTTGAACAAGATAGGTCAAGTTAACTTTTACAATGCTACTTGCAAGAACCGCAATATCTACAACAGCATTACGCTGAATTGAATTGTCGCTTGCAATGTTCGCACGCCTTCGCTTGAGGGTTTGTAACTCTGCTTTTGATGACTCGAGTATGTTTGCATTTGCAATTCTATTGGCTGAAATCTCACTCATTGTTTTTTGTACATAGAGCAGTTGTTCATCCATAGACACTAAGTCAGGACCAGATTCTTGCGATGCGTTTTGCTCGATAAGTGTCAGCAACAAATCAGTCTGGAGTTTAAAAATCTCTTCGTTGTCGCTAAGGGCCTTAATCTGCTCTTCAAGCGCTTCGATAGCTTGATTAAGTTCGTCAAGTATTGCTAAATTTGATTTGGCAACCGGAATCTCAACGGTGTCAACGCTGAGCAATTTTGCAGTGTCGCTCACATGAGCTTGAATCGAACCGAGTTGAGCTTTTTGAGGCAAATCATAAAAATATAGTGCGTACGCACCTGGTTCAAGTTCCAATTCAGCTTCACGAGTAATCGAAGCCCTTCCTCTGTACAGTGTTACGGCAGTTATATCTGCTTTTGCATCAATTGACTCAATGTCCAATGTCACTTGCCCAAACAGGGTGTTTGGAATACAAAGGAACAAACTGCAAATAAGGGTTTTAACTACGCCATTCATGCTTCAACCTCCTTGATTGGTGTACATAGAGTACATGGCTAGAGTATGTTATTTGGTTTTTCTTCTTCCCATGGTTGAGAATATGCCAGAATAACGGAGCAGAGTCGAAACTATTTCTTTTGAGTTTAAATTTGATTCTGTAATCTCATCTATAAGTGCTGCTCTTTGTTGCTCTAAATCGAGGTAACGAAGTGCGACGACTGCTAAATCATTATCTTCCATCGTCTCTAAGTACTCAAAACCTTCTCTGTAGACGATTCTTGCAGCAAGTGTTTTTGCCATCATCCATTTCAAATAAGTCCTTGGCATTTTTTCCCACAAACTTTCGCCGACTTGCTCAATCAATACAGCGGGTAAGTGTTCAACGACCAACAGTTTTAAGTTTTCAAGTTGTTCATTAGTCATCTCGTCCCAATGATTGATTACTGCGTCAGCTGTTCGCGACATGACTTCAGAAATCTGAATGCTCATCTCAGGCAGCGGTGATTGAGGGTGATGTTGGTGGAGTCTTGCAAGGAGTTCAGCTTCGGAACGTGCAAGGGCACGCAATCTAGTTAAGACTTGTTCGACAAACTCTTCCTTGATTTCCATGAACTCAGATTCATTAAGCAGCATGCAAGCGCCAATCTCAAAGCTTGAACAGATGACACCACACTTGTTTGCTGATGAATCCTTCAGAATGATAATGCCTTCTTTTGAAAGTGAACGTCTGGCATCTGGCGTAAGAAACAAGTTGGCACCTTCAACGATGACTTTTGCAGATGGAGTACCGTCTTCAGTGATGAAGTTTTTCCAGTTTCCGCCATGAATCGTTGCGGGTCTGCCACCTGCTGGAATAAATGCATCACAGACGATTCTGTCATACATTGTGTTTCTTAAATGAAAACCATCAGGATCATCTACAGAAGTAACAGAACCATTTGGGCCAAGTTTAGAAGCGTCAAACGATGCAATTGGCAACGCTTCTTCAAAGAGTCTTAGCAATTCCTGATGATCGAGCCCATCTGGGTCTTCGCCACAACCAGAACCATCAGCGATGCCAACGATTTTTGCTTTGGTGCCATAATCTCTATTTAAGATTCGCATTGCGTTGCCGGCAACGTCCCCATCCGGACCACCTGTGATTTTGACTGTGAACTCATCTGTTTCAGGGTTTATCCCAACTGCGCGAAGGGCAGAGTCAAGGAAGACGATGACGCCTTCACTGGTCACGCCGTATTCCTTATGATTGATGCCTGCACCTGGTTTTGAACTCATTAAGGCTGTTGGCATTGGGTATCCGCGACGTTTGGCTCTGTCTACAACCCAATCAATAAGCTTTGGCGTAATGTTTTCATCTGGACCTAAGTAGATGAGCTCCTCGTGGTTGAGGTGGTCAACAATTTTTTCAACAGTTGAAGGTTCAGGCGTAATGAGGTCAAGAATCGAATTGACGAATGCTTTAACGCTTCTTGAAATGCGTCCTTTAGGGTTAACCAGAATAGCGGCTTTTGAACCGCCTTCAGGAATATCTTTATTCTTTAGTTGCTGAGCAAATGCTAAGTTGTACGCTTCGTCGTACAACCGTTCTTGTTCGCGAGCAAATTGCTCTACACCTCGCGGGAAAATAGCTCTTACACCACCGCGAGAGATATCTCTAAATCTAACGTGGAAGCCAGTGAATTGACGTCCGTGGACAAAGAAAGCGCCGAATGGAATTTCATTACGTTCTTCAGTGGTGAGGAACGAGGCGTTGATTCGCATGCCAAGTGCGTAACGATGTTCAACGAACAAGTTCGTTCGTTTAACGGCATCGATAGCTTCAATCATCTTATAAAAGAGACTTTGAGCATCTTCAAGGTCGACATTATTTTCAATGTCTTCAATGAGTTGTTGTTTCGTTGATGCATATTCATCATCGCTAAGTGGTAAATCTGGGTTGAACCTCGACTTAAACAACTCGGCAATTGGAATTGAAATTGCGACGTTGTCACGAGTTAAAGCATCAAGTCTCGTCGGGTTGAATGCGTATGGGTTTTGTTTGACGAGTGATTGATAGACAAGGTCAAGTAGAGCGGTGATGATTTCTGCACGCTCTAAGCCAAGTTCAGGGAAGCTGTATCCGAGATTGACCGTTCTTGGGTCAAGCCACTTCAATCTGAGCAAGTCTTTTCTTACTTCTTGCCACAACTTGCTATCTTCTTCAATTGGACCGCCATCTGGCCCCTGAACGACGCAGCCAACGAGCGTAATCCAGCCATTATCTCCATCGTCGACACTATCTAAATATGCACGATGAATGTTGATTTTTGATTTACTTAATCGAGTTGCAATGCGCTGCAGCATCGAGCGTCTTGTTGAGTTGCTGACTGCAACAATGATTCTGGAAAGGTGCGGGTCGCTTTCGCCTTCAAGTGCGACAGTTGTCCCATCTGTTCCCGTGAGCCGTTGAACAAGTTGCCAATGTTTTTCCATCCGAAGTGGAGTAACTGTTCTTGCATACTCAGCTGAACATCTATTGAAAAACTCCAGCACATTTTCTCTCGACCAGTCGAGGTTGTTTGCATTGGCGTAATCGATGACTTTATCTACATGTTCAATTGATTCTTCGTCTTCTGGGTTAAACGGTTCTGCTTCTCCAAACTCAAAAGTATCGATGACTAAGTTGCCATCAGTTGCAGTGTGGATTTTTGCGGTTCTTAAAGTCTGGTCCCACGGTAGTTCTTCCATGATTTCTGCAAGGACGCCAGGGTAGTCAAGCGGTCTCATGCATGTCCACTGCGAGCCCTCTTCATTTCTGAGTGTGAGCTCTAAGGGCCGCTCAGAGGCTTTCGCTGCAATAATTGCCTTTAAATGGGAAAGTTGAGTTTCTTTGTCTGTATCTTGGAAATACATGAGTGGCATTTGCTCAAGGAACCAAGGCACAACGCCCTCTGCAGTAGTGCGGAGGCTGTTGGTAACCTCATCAATCACAGTTGATGCGTTTTCCGGCTTGGAGCCTATTGGTTGCTTGGGTGTGGTAGCCATAACTGCGTATTAGAACCGCATCCGCTCACATAAACAAGAAGCAGAAGAGTCGATTTCCGAATATCGTGCACACTTTATTGAACAGCAAATGTCTACTTTAAAAGCCATCTCAATTGGAACATTTGATGCCATCCATGTTGGGCATCAAGCCATTATTGCCGCTGCTCGTAAAGCAGTTGGTGAGCAGGGAATTGTTGCACTTCACTCTTTTGATCCTCCTCCAATATCGGTTCTAAAACCAACTCTTCCATTTCATCGGTTGACGGCTATTGACAATCGAGTTGCATTACTTAAAACATACGGAGTTGATGAGGTCAGTGTTCTTGCCCCTAGGCAAAACCTCCTAGAAATGTCTCCAGAAGCCTTTGTTTTAGACCTTGTTGAAAAGCATCAACCGGACGTTATCGTGGAGGGGGAAAATTTTAGATTTGGAAAAGACCGTTCTGGCACAATTGAGACCCTTGAATCATTAGGGGAAATGCATGGATTCAAAGTCATCTCCGTTGCCCAAGTAGAGCGTTCGTTGAATGACCAATCGGTTGTGCAAGTGAGTAGTTCACTTGTGAGGTGGCTACTTCAACATGGAAGAGTCGAGGATGTTGCAACCTTGCTTGGTCGTTCCTATGTCATTTCTGGAGCAGTTGTCAAAGGCGATCAGCGGGGACGAACCATTGGGTTCCCAACAGCAAACATGTCAGATATACAAACGATGTTGCCAAAGGACGGCGTGTATGCTGGAGAAACAACAATTGAGGGTAAGAGTTATCCAGTTGCATTAAGCGTTGGCACAAAGCCCACTTTTAACGATAGTTCAGTTTCATGCGAAGCACATATCATTGGATTTGAAGGCAAGATTGACCACTACGAGTGGAAATTGACTGTTACTATAACTGCTTGGATTAGGAATCAAGTGAAGTTCGACACCATTAAAGCGTTAATTGACGCAATTCAAAAAGACGTTGAACGAGCATTGGAAATAGAAAGTGTTGTATGACTTCAGAATGTACTGAGTATGAATCAACTGCTAGTTATGCAGATATTGCCGAGCGAGTAAAACAATCAAACAAGATTGTGGTAACCACACATCGAAAGCCAGATGGTGATGCAATGGGCTCAGTTGTTGCGTTGTATCGCGGGCTCCAATCGATCGATAAAGAAGTTGAAGTCATGCTGATGGGTCCAATCGAACACGGGCTTAAACTCATTGTGGAAGATGTTCCAATTAGATTAGTTGAAGAAAGCGGAACGCCAACGGATGAACCTGACCTCATCATAGTTGCTGATACTGGCGCATGGTCTCAACTTGAAGCAGTTTCAGATTGGCTTAAGTCACATAAACAAAAAGTTGTGGGACTTGACCATCACGCAAACGGTGATGATGTCGCAGAACTAAGAATAGTTGATGTCTCTGCTGCAGCATGTACACAAGTCGTCATGACGCTTTGCGATGAATTGAACATTTCCCTAGGCGAAGGAAAGGGGTCAGTTGCTGAGGCAATATTTATTGGCTTAGGGACTGACACTGGATGGTTTAGATTTTCAAACGCTGACTCAAGATGTTTTGCTGATGTGTCGCGATTGCTTGAGTGTGGAATCGACCGGTATTCAATTTATAGAGCACTTGAAGAAACTGCGCAGCCAGCACGAATCAGTCTGCTTGAAAGAATGTTAGCAAGCATTGAATACGCTGGTCCAGTTGCAATCATGTCATTGAGAACTGCAGACTTTAGAGAGTCTAATGGTTCAAGTACAGACATCGTTGGATTAGTCAATACGCCGCTTGTGCTTGCAAACATTCAAGCATCAATCCTGTTGACTGATTCAGACCCAACGGTAACTAAGATTAGTTTTCGTTCAAAACCCGCATTGCCTGGCAATCCGGATTCATTGATTGACGTCAATGAACTTGCAAGGAAATTTGGTGGAGGTGGGCATATTCATGCTGCAGGAGCACGAGTATTTTCCCCATTAGAAGATGTTAAATCGCAATTGCTTGATTTGATTGGAAAAATGTAATTCCAAAATTTCAACTGCGTTCTACAATACAAACGAAGATTGTATTGTTATGGATGTGATTTCTAAGATAGTCAACCGAACGAAACAGCGCCTTAAAACAGATGCTTGTTTAAGCATTGCGTGCAAATGGCTTTGCATTGCGAGTATTGGCGTGCTACTCATTTCTGTTTCAGATCGATTCATTGCT
>JAYZCQ010000022.1:0-12466 GCA_036338245.1 Planctomycetota bacterium | reverse complement strand
CCATTCCCCTGGATTTCACCTGGGTTTGTCCAGACGTTTGCTTGTAAGTCTTGGTGCGTGTAATCGACACCTGTATCAATAATAGCGATGATAAACTCTTGGTCGCCGACGTGGTCGTCCCACGCTTGGTGCGCCCTAACTTGTTCCATGCCGTACAAATCACCATACATTGGGTCGTTAGGAATCGTGTCAAACGCTTCAACAATGTACACAGGTTCGACATACTTAATTGCATTATGTTTTGTCGAAAGAATCTTGAGGGCTCTATCGACAGGAATTAATGTGTTAACTGTCACTAGACCTGGAACAAGTTTTGATTCGCTTTTGATTGTGCCGCCCACTTCATCAAGAATTTGCGTCTTGATTGTTGTGTTTTCAGGATCGGCGAAGCGAACGAAAATCTGATTTGGCACGTAATCGAAACTCAGTGCGTTTGGATCAGGAATAAGCGAACTTTTTGAAAGTTGCGCGTAGGCCCCAGTCGTTGCAATTGCTGCAGTGACAAGGGTGAGTGTTTTTACAAGGTGTGTCATTAAGCTCTCCTCACTAATAACAAGTGTTCTTTAGTAAATGTACGAGTTAAGATATCCGATGATTCTTAAATTAAGATGCGTAAAATCCCATTTTAAACGCAAAAAAAAACCAAAAATAATAAAAAACTGCCCAATTTATCAGGGTCTGATGCGTACCAAAACCTCAAGATAGACCCTCAATTAGTCATCGGGGCGAGTGTTAAGTCATTACCAATCACTGATGTTGATGAAAACGTTCGATTGCTATTGATATAAGAGTGATATCTGCAGGCGTAATCCCAGCAAGTCTTGATGCTTGACCAAGCGTCGTTGGTTTGTACGTTTCAAGTGTTTCAACTGCTTCATTGCGAAGTCCAGCGATGCTTTTTGGACATAGCCCCCCTGGCACTCTTCGGTTTTCAGTTTTTGCTTGACGCTTCACTTCAGCATGTTGTCGCTTGATGTACCCTTCATACCGAATATCGCTCACAACTCGGTGAACTAATCTCGGCGGAAACTCAGACAACTGACTTTGAATGTCTTCAACTGGAAAATTCGACTTCTTTGCGTTGATAGGATTAATCGCTTTGCGAATCGAATCAAGCGTTTCCATACGCTGTTCATACGCTTTCCACCGAGCATCGCAAATCAAACCAAGATCTTTCGCATGTGGCGTAAGCCGTTCATCTGCGTTGTCTGCGCGTAACAACAACCGATGCTCTGCCCTGCTCGTAAACATGCGGTAGGGTTCGATGGGCGTTGTCGTGACAAGGTCATCCATCATCACTCCAATGTACGCTTTGTCCCTACCAAACATGACTTGTTCGTCTCCACGGATTGAAAGAACAGCATTAATGCCCGCAACAAGCCCTTGCCCTGCTGCTTCTTCGTACCCGCTGGTGCCATTGATTTGACCAGCAAGATAAAGACCCTTGACAAGTTTCGTTTCGCATGTCGCATTGATTTGATGGGGACGAACAATGTCATACTCAACTGCATAGCCAAGTTGAAGAATTTTTGCGTTTTGACACCCTTCCATCATTGGGATGAGTTGTTCTTGGATATCTGCAGGCAGCGATGTGCTGATGCCATTGCAATAAATGGAATCGCCATCAATGGTTTCAGGTTCTAAGAACACATGATGCGCGTTGCGTTCTGCAAAACGAACAACCTTGTCTTCAATAGACGGGCAGTACCTCGGACCACTTTCTGCGTCAATTGCACCGCTGTACATCGGTGCGCGTTCTAAGTTATCACGAATAAGTTCATGCATCTCTGAAGTCGTCGAAGTGATTCTGCAATCAACTTGCTGCAAAACAGGAAATGCCTCATTCGGATAATCACTGAAGGGAACGGGCTCTTCATCACCAAGTTGTGATGGCAATGCGTCCCAATCGATTGTTGCTTTGGAGAGTCGCGGCGGCGTGCCTGTTTTTAGTCGTCCAAGTTCAAAACCAAGTTTTTGAAGCGTTTCTGAAATACCAACCGCGCTTCCTTCCCCAACACGGCCGCCCTGCTCTTTCGACTCGCCTGTGTGCATCAGTCCCCGCATAAATGTGCCGGTCGTCAGCACAACTGCCTTTGCGTGCAATGGCTCGCTAAGCATAACCCCTTTGACTTCGCCATCTTCCACAATTAAATCATCAACGGTTGCTTCAACAACTTCGATGTTTGCTCGAGTGGCAATGAGTCGCTGCACTTCATCTTTGTAAGCGTCTTTGTCTGCTTGGGCGCGTGGCCCCCAAACCGCTGGCCCTTTTGATGTGTTCAACATTTTGAACATGATGCCGGTTGCATCAATTGCCCGAGCCATCACTCCGCCAAGCGCATCAATCTCGCGAACGATTTGTCCTTTGCCAAGCCCGCCAATTGCTGGATTGCAACTCATCACGCCAATTTTCTCGGCGTCCATCGTGACAAACGCAATTGTGCCATCTGGCAACATTGATGACGCCGCCCATGCCGCTTCAACGCCGGCATGCCCGCCTCCGATGACAATAACATCAACTGTATTGGACATTACTTAACTGTCCAAGTATTGTTTCCAGTGACAAGGGACTGAAGCGTCTTGTCATCTAGTTTCTCAATGACATCATCGACTTGCTCGTGGAGCAAATCGTTATAAGTTGGTTGGTCTGGATTGCAATACAACACACCCATTGGCTCTGGAAACTCTGGCGAAAACATCTGACTGAGCTGGAACGCATTTTCCAAATTGCCTTCGTCATGAATTAGCAAATCATCTTCAGTAATGTCGCCGCCAAGTTCAACAACTTCGTTTTTTTCACCGACTCTGCGAATCCCTCTGTTGCTGTCCTTACCGAAAATCATCGGCTTGCCATGCTCAAGCATTAGCGTGTTATCTGGTCTCGTGTCTTTTTGGGAAGCGTAGAACCATGCTTTGTGATTAAACACATTGCAATCTTGATAGACCTCAACAAATGAGGTGCCTTTGTGTTTTGCCCCTCTATCAAGCAGCGATGTCATACTCTTTACATCAACATCAAGCGTTCTAGCAATGTAAGTACATCCACTAGCAACCGCAATTGCGAGTGGATTCAGTGGTGCGTCAAGAGAGCCATACGGCGTTGACTTTGTCACTTTGCCAACTTCACTTGTCGGCGAATACTGACCTTTGGTAAGACCATAAATTTTGTTGTTGAGAAGGACAATGTTAATGTCCATGTTTCTGCGAAGCGCATGAATCGTGTGGTTACCGCCAATTGAAAGCAAGTCACCGTCACCTGATACAACGAATACCGTGAGATCTGGATTTGCAAGTTTGATGCCGGTTGCAAATGCTGGCGAACGACCGTGAATCGTGTGCGCGCCGTACGTGTTCATGTAATACGGAAACCTCGCCGCACAACCAATTCCTGAAACAAAGACGAGGTTTTCTCGGCGCACACCGAGACCAGCGCATACTTTTTTCATTGCAGTTAAGACTGCGTAGTCGCCGCAACCCGGACACCAACGAACATCTTGATCCGTTGCAAAATCCTTGGCTTTATATTCTGGAAGTGTGACGTCACTCATGCATCACCTCCTTGCATCGTTTGTTCAATCTCATCAGCCAGTTCCTTTACATAGAAGGAACGCCCTGAACAGTTGTTAATGCCAACTGCGTCGACGAGGAATTCGCTGCGAATGAGCATGCGAAGTTGACCTGTGTTAATTTCTGGAATGATAACGCGTTTGTGTTTCGCTAATACGTCACCGAGATTTTTCGGAAAAGGATTTAAGTAATTCAAATGCGCAGTTGCAACATTGATTCCCCGGTCTTTCAATAGTCCAATTGCAGTTAAGATTGAGCCCTTCGTTGAACCCCAACCTAGGATAAGCGTGTCGCTTTCGCCATGAACTTCAAGTTCAGGAATGAAGTTTTGCAAGTTTTGAATCTTTTCAGCACGCTGCTTTGTCATGAGTGCGTGATTTGCATTGTCATAACAGACATTGCCCGTTAAGTCTTCTTTTTCAAGACCGCCAAGTCGATGCTCAAGTCCTTCTGTGCCGGGAATTGCCCAAGGCCTTTTGCCATGCTCATCACGCTGATAAGGCAAGAATGGTTCGCCATTATTTTCAGGGTGCGTCACCTTGATTGTTGGGATTGAGGAAACATCAGGAATCTTCCACGGCTCTGCAGCATTACCTAGTGAACCTTCTGACAAGTAAATCACTGGGCACATCGCACGCAGTGCAAGCCTAACGGCTTCAATTGCCATGAAGTAACAATCTCCGGGGCTTGATGCTGCAATCACTACGACTGGGCATTCACCAGAACGACCAAACATCGATTGCAACAAGTCGGATTGCTCTGATTTAGTTGGCATACCCGTCGCTGGACCTGCTCGTTGAACATTCACAATAACAAGTGGTAACTCCATCATCGTTGCTAAACCAACCGCTTCTGTTTTCAACGCAAGTCCTGGACCCGAAGTGCCAGTTATGCCAATTTGACCAGCAAACGATGCGCCGATTGCTGATACAACAGCGGCAATCTCATCCTCAGCTTGAAATGTGCGAATGCCAAAGTGTTTCAGCCGAGCAAGCCCGTGTAAAACATCTGATGCTGGCGTGATTGGATAACTCGCATAGAAAATTGGCTTCCCAACTTTCTCGGAGGCAGTAGCCAAACCAAGTACGAGAGCTTCGTTTCCTGAGATGCGTCTGTATTCGCCTGCTTCAAGGGTTGCTGGTGCAACTTGATACCGTGCAGGAAAGAGTTCGGCGGTTTCGCCAAAGTAATAGCCGGCTTTGATTGCGCGACTATTAAGTTCCGCAATTTGCGGTTTACCTTTAACGACGCCAAAGTAGTGCGAGATTTTTTCGATGGTTGGTTCAACATCACGCGAGAAGAGCCAAGCGATGATGCCAAGTGCAAACATGTTCCGGCACCTATCGACATCTTTGACAGAGACATCTTCCTCTTCTTTGATTAGCGATTCGCGAGTGAGTCTGCTCATCGGCACTTTGCAAATGCGATAAGTGGAATTGAGCATCTCATCATCGAGCGGATTGTAACCTTCCTCATATCCACATTTTTTTAGGTTGCCTTTATCAAACTCATCTTCGTTGACGATGATGATTCCGCCCTCTTCGACGGTATGCAAGTTGCTTTTAAAACCCGCCGGGTTCATCGCAACCATTGCGTTTACTGCATCTCCGGGGGTGTGAATATCTTGACTTGAAAATTGAATTTGGTAACCCGAAACACCAAAAAGAGTTCCCCTTGGGGCTCTAATCTCCGCTGGAAAATCGGGCGCTGTTGCAAAATCATTCCCCGCAAGAGCAACGATATCGGTGAAGTGCGAGCCCGTCAGTTGCATCCCATCGCCACTATCTCCACAAAAACGGACCGATACCGAAGGGAGTTGTGTTGAAGCAGAGGATTCTTCTGAAGTAATCATGAAGGTCAAAATCCTTAAGTGAGCGGTGTTTGGCAGGCATTGTATGCTCTAATCTTGCCTCTAACAGTCGATTTTGGGCGAATGACAGACTTTACTTCGCCCCCCTTCATTGGTAGAATACGCGGCTCAACACGGAGAATACCGATGGCAACTACAGCAGATCTAATTGTTCCAAATACAGACGTTACGTTCACGATTGCAAAAGAGCCTAATCGCCCTGCAGCACGCAAGACGATTGAGCGATTGATGTGGATGCAACCGTCATGTGTAAAAGACCTTTCAATGCTACAACGCCGTCGCAAACAGAAGGATATCAAGTACACCATTCGCGCTGGCCGTGTTTGGTTTGATCGTCCGCGAGCAACACGCACAGCACGTTGCGTCAAAGGTGAATCTTTCACGCTCTCAGTGACTCCACATATTGTCAACGACATCAAAAGCGTTGCAAAGTATCTTGATGCAGTTCCTGCTTCATAACTGAGAAACAAATGTTTAAAAAACAACTTGCAGAATTTGTAGGTACCTTCGCGCTGACATTCGTTGGTGGCGGTGCCATTATCGTGACATCTGGTCAAGAGCTCATTGCAATTTCACTTGCACATGGTCTTATTCTTGCAGTCATGGTCGCATCAATGATGCACATCAGTGGCGCCCAGTTCAACCCCGCAGTTTCAGTTGCGCTTGCTAGTCGTGGGAAACAGTCATGGGGTGATGCATTTTCACTCAGCGTGTTTCAATTGCTTGGCGGAATTGCTGCTGCGTTTCTACTTAAGGCAACAATGGTGCCAGCGTTTGAGTTTGCTAATGAACACATTGGCGAAACACTTGGTAAATATTCAAACGCGTCCACACCAGACATGGTGAGCGCTTGGCGTGTTCTGCTTCTTGAAGGATTAGCAACATTCTTTTTGATGTGGGTCATCATGGGTGTTGCAGTTGACGGCAAAAATGCGAAACACAGCGGCATCGCTGCACTTGCTATTGGCGGTGTAGTTGCAGCAGACATTTATTGCTTCGGTCCACTGACTGGTGCGTCGATGAACCCAGCGCGTTCATTTGGTCCTGCACTTGTAGTGAGCGATTGGACACTTCATTGGTGCTACTGGGTTGGTCCGATTGTCGGTGCTGGAATAGCAGCGCTTGTCTATGACACAGTCATGGGTACAGAAGACTAAAGCAGCGAACGCATGACTTGAGATGCAGGGGTTAGAGGCTTGGGCACCTCTTTCACGTCAAAAAATTGCATATCGTCGTATTCACATTTTGAACTGTTTAACTCGCCACGCACTTCAAAGTAAAAAACCACTTCCCACGTCGATGCTTCTTCGTCAAGGAATATGCCAACAGCGATGGGCTGACCTTTCGCAATGAGACCTGTTTCTTCTTGCAATTCTTTTAATATGTTTTGTTCAAGTGAATGTTGAGGTTCTACTGTTCCTGATGGCGCAAACTCCCACATGTCCTTGTAGGCATGCACGTTAGAACTTCGCAAACCAAGCAGTAGTTTGCCCTCATTGTCACAGATTGCTTTCACGCCAAGCGGCTTGATGACGCAGTTACCGACTGCATAGAACCTGTATGAAGTCAGTGCACACTGAATCGTTGCGCCTCCGTAGCCATTGCGATGAACGCCAAGAACGTGATAGATATCGCCATCTACATAGTTTGGATTCGATGCCCGCAGTGCTTCCCACTGCATATCGATATCACTGATGTCAACATCAGGTACGAAGCGTTCATCGTGACATTGAATGACTGGCGGTCTTCGGAGTCGAATCAACCGAACTCAATACCTTGAGCAAGCGGCATGTCTGCACTCCAGTTGGACGTGCAAGTTTGACGGCGCATGTATGCTTTCCAGCTGTCTGAACCAGATTCACGTCCACCACCCGTGTCTTTTTCACCCCCAAATGCACCACCAATCTCAGCACCGCTGGTACCAATGTTTACATTTGCAATGCCGCAATCGGAACCTTCCGGTGAAAGGAAGCGACCAGCATTTCGCATTGAGTTTGTAAAGATTGCACTTGAGAGACCTTGGTCTACTTCATTGTGCATGGCAAGGGCTTCGTCAAGATTCTCAATTGTAAAGACATAAAGAATCGGCGCGAAGGTTTCTTCTTTCACGACTTCTGGCATTGGAGCGCCTTTTGGCACGCGGACAATTGTTGGTTCAACATAGTTGCCTGGCGTATCAGCAAATCGTTCGATACCTTCAACGCCGCCGCATAGGATTTCACAACCTTCGCTTGCAGCTTGTTCAATTGATGAACGCATGTTTTCGACTGCTGCTTCGTTGATGAGCGGTCCCATGAGCGTGCCATCTTCAAGTGGATTGCCAATGGATACTTGCTTGTATGCTTTTAACAGTCCATCAACAACTTCGTCGACCACGGATTCGTGACAGAGTAAGCGCCGAGTTGATGTGCATCGCTGTCCTGCTGTGCCAACTGCACCAAAGAGTGTTCCGCGGATGACCATATCAAGGTCAGCGTCATCCATAATGATGATGGCGTTATTACCACCAAGTTCAAGAAGTGAGCGACCGAGTCGTCCGCCAACAACTTCACCTACACGTTTACCCATTCTGCATGAGCCTGTTGCTGAGATCAGCGGCAACCGTCTGTCTGCAATCATTGGTTCGCCGACTTCTTCGACTGTTCCGATGATGAGACCAAAGACGTCGCATGGGTCGCCATTTTCGGGAGTAAAGATGTCTTGATTTCGCATGACATCGTGAGCGACATTTGTCATTGCGATTGCTGTTAATGGTGTAATGTCACTTGGCTTCCAAACCATTGTGTCGCCACACACTGCCGCAAGCATTGAGTTCCATGCCCAGACCGCAACTGGAAAGTTAAACGCTGAGATGATGCCGATAGTACCAAGTGGCTGCCATTGTTCAATCATTTGATGGCGTGGGCGTTCTGATGCAATGGTTAAACCGTAAAGTTGTCTTGAAAGACCCACTGCGAAATCTGCGATGTCAATACATTCGACGACTTCGCCGATGCCTTCCGCGAGAATCTTGCCGCATTCCATTGAAACGAGTTCGCCAAGTGGCTGTTCATACTCTCGGAACGCGTTGCCAATTCGGCGGACGAGTTCGCCACGCTTTGGCGCTGGAAGCATACGCCACTCATTGAATACGGTGTTACTTCGCTCAACTTGAGTATTGTATTCTTCAGTTGTTTGCTTTCGTACAGCTGCAATGGGCTCGCCCGTTGCTGGGTTGTATGAAATGATGTGGTCGTCTGTTGCCTCAGATGGGTCGCAGACGAGTGGGTGTTCGATAAGGCTATTTAAAGTAGTAGTCATTCCGGTATTCTAGCAGGACAGACAATTGGTAACATACGAAGCATGCCACTAGACAGAAATGGAATAGCTCAGCGTGCCGCTCAAGAGTTAAGAGACGGTTTTTATGTCAATTTAGGGATTGGAATGCCTACCCTCGTTGCAAATTACGTCCCTGATGGGATGCAGGTCTGGCTTCAATCAGAAAATGGCCTGCTTGGGATGGGCGAATTTCCCGCAGAGGAATATGTTGATGCTGACCTCATTAATGCCGGAAAACAAACTGTGACGGCTGTAGATGGTGCCAGCTACTTTTCATCTTCTGACTCATTTGCGATGATTCGAGGAGGGCACATCAACCTTGCCATTCTCGGCGCAATGGAAGTTTCGCAAGAAGGCGATTTGGCGAATTGGATGGTCCCCGGCAAAATGATTAAGGGCATGGGGGGCGCGATGGATTTGGTTGCTGGCGTAAAGAAAGTTGTGGTCATCATGGACCATGTTACTCGGAAGGGTGAACCGAAACTTATTGAGTCCTGCACCTTGCCTCTCACTGGACTTCGCTGCGTAGACATGGTGATTACTGATTTGTGCGTCATGGAAATGAATGAAGAAGCCCGCCGCTTTGAAGTAACCGAACTTGCACCTGATGTCACCATCGACGAAGTACTTGCAAAAACAACTGCTGAAGTTCTCGTCTCAGATAAAGTGTAAAACTTGCAAAAAAAACGCCGCATCTTCCGTGACACGACGTTTTGAAGGAACTATTTTTAGTCCATTTTGTTGAAGCGCTTAGAACTCTTTTGAGCGGTGTTGCATCTGCGCTTTTAGTCTCGCCAAGATTGAAGAGTGCATCTGGCTGACGCGTGACTCAGACAAGTCGAGCGTCAAGCCGATTTCTTTCATTGTCATTTCTTCGTAGTAATAGAGGATGACAATAAGTTTCTCTGCTCGTGAGAGTCCCTTAGTCAACAGCAACTGCAAATCTTTTCGTTGCAAATCAAGTACTGGATTCTCTTGACGTTGGTCTTGAATGACATCGATTTCCTGAACTTCTTTCGATGAGTCTGAGTCGTATGCTTTTCGATTCAGGGAAGTCATGCCGACTGGGCGTGAATCCTTCTCAATCTTTTCAAACTCATCCTTATCGATTTCAAGGAAATCCATAATCTGATCTTGTGTTGCTTTATGACCTGTTTCCATTTCAATTGACTTGCGAGCTCGGTCAACCTTAGTTGAACGCGACCGAACAAGTCGTGGAACCCAATCCATCGCACGCAGCTCATCATAAATCGCACCGCGAATTCGCTGCGTGCAATACGTTTCAAACTTAAAGCCACGCTCAAGGTCATATGCATCGATGGCTTGCATTAAGCCAAAGAGCCCTGCTGAATATAAATCGTCGACATCCACTTCCGATGGAAGTTTTTGATGAACACGTTCCGCTGTATAGCGAACCAGTTGCAGGTAATGCTCCATGAGCACATTTCTAATTTCGAGCGTTGGTTCTACTTTGTAAATCATCCATACTTCAAGCAATTCCATTTCACCAGATGGCGTTTGCACAACGACATCTAAGCCCTTTGGAATTTTTCCTTGTAGTGATGATCTAATCGATTCAACTGAGACAGTTGTCATGGTCTACTCCTTGACCCTTGCAATAGACAAGCATACACATGCATGCTTTCCAATTCATCCTGCCGATCCTTGGCAACGATGTTGTGAAAACTATACCATGTTGCACGCAGGATGTTCAAGAGAATGTAAAAGGGATTTGTCATGAAATTCAAAATGTCAATCTTTTGACGTACTCCTATGAAAGTCATAAGCAATCACTTTTCATTCATATAAAGAATGAACTCCCGTTATTTTTTATTTATTAAAAAATGCCTTTTTCAGCGAAAGAAGGTCATTATCATCCCTTTTTGGCTTCTTATGTCTGGTTCAAGAACCCAATCTAAAGCGTCTAAGTCGAATAATCCGAGCAGGTTATCGGCTGTTGGCCGCAGTTAAATTTGCCAATCACTGATTCAACGAGTTTGTGCGTCTTTGCAATCTCTAAATGCGTGGACACATCTTGACCATCAGTGAACCAGCTCAATGAAGTGCTTAAAGAACTCAGTGACGATGCAACAGCGCCAAAAGATTCAACTTCATCTAATTTAGTCACAATAATGCGGTCGTAGTTAGTCACCGCGTACGCTTCTGCCGCTCTTAGAGTCGCAGTTGATGTTGAAGTTGCTGAAAGCACAAGGTGCGTTTCAGTTGGATTAGCAACTGACAAAATGTTTGCCGTCTCTTCAATGCGGTCGATGTCCATCGCTGACCTCCCTGTCGTATCAATGAGCACAACGTCATCTTTGTTGATTTCAGCAAACACTTGCACCATTTGCGCCGCAGTACTAGCAATCTTAAATGGCGCATCAAACAAATTCGCATATTGTCTAAGTTGATCAACTGCAGCAATCCGGTAGGTGTCAGCTGTCACAAGTGTAACTGAGCGACCTTGTTGCAAACGATATTTTGTTGCTAGCTTCGCGATAGTGGTAGTTTTTCCAACCCCTGTTGGACCAACAAGCGCAATTGTGATTGGAGCATCACGGCTCCGCCTTGGCGGCTGAACTACATCAGGAAGCTCAGACATCATCGCTTCTTGCAACTTGCCTTTATAGACTTCATTAGACATCCCAGGGTAGGTCTGTACAGAATTGATAAGCTTCTCAGCGAAAGATTCTTCAATACCCTGTGCGATGAGCCATGACCTTGCTTCAGTTGCTTGGTTAGTCGGCGGTTCAACTGTTCTGCTCATTGCATCGCCAACAATATCTCGAATCTCTTGGATGCCTTGCTCGATTCGCTTCGTATTGACTTCTAACGGCTTAACTTCTTTGAGAAGTGATTTCGCGTACGCAATTGTTCGCTGCCTGTCAGTTTTCAATTCGCCTTGATGAGTTTCAGTTTGCAACTCTGGGCAGAGCCTACCAACGATGACAAGTTCGACTTCTTTGACGATTTCGTTGCGACCAACCACGACAGCGTTAATGTTGGCCTTACTAAATCTCGCCTTTACTCTTCGCCTTGCTTTCATTGATGTCACGACAACAATTGGGAGTGACTCATCAACAAGTTGCTTTGACGCCTCTTGCATTGCAATTGTCAATTGCGAGTGGCCTAATACCTGACTTTCAATTGCAACTTCAACAGCAGTCGGCAACTCAACGCACTTTATGATTTGCTGACCAGATTCATTTGTTCTCGCAATGCCTTCGCAAATCTGTCTGCGTAACTTTATTCGTACCTTTTCAACACAATCAGGAGCCGAAACGTTTTCCCAATCAGAAGCCGTCTCTAGAATCATTTTCAAATCAACGACTGACACTTGTTCTTCAAGCAGCGCCCCAAGGATGTGATGCAACCTCGAAAGTGAAACTTTCTTGCTCATGATTGATTGCACAAACTCAGGCGAAGCTCTTCTGAGGTCCTCCAACATTTCAGCAACAGCTTCTCGAGACAATAATTCTGATGCGTATTGTTCAACAACGTGCGCAAGATGAGTCATAAGAACTGCCACAGCATCCATTGGCTGTGCGAACAAGTCACCGAGTTGAGAATCATCTGGTTCAAGCCAGACGACATCGAAACCGAACACTGGATCTACATCTTGGATGCCTGACAACCCGTTATGATTTTGTGGTGGCATGATCATTACCCTGTCCGGGTAGATATGACCCTCACCAACCAAACCACCTCTCA
>JAYZCQ010000021.1:0-5276 GCA_036338245.1 Planctomycetota bacterium | reverse complement strand
TTGTATCTTCAACAAGTGGAACAACTACGTAGCATTGGTGACCCTTGGCAATTTGTTCTTTCGCAAACGAGTAAACCTTTTGTGCGTCATCAGGAAGAACGTGTTTCGTTTTAACTGGGGTTCTTCCAGGCGGCAGGGATTTGATTGTTGAGATTTCTAAATCACCAAACTGCGTGAGGGAGAGTGTCCTTGGACTGGGAGTTGCTGTCATCACAAGCGTGTGCGGGACGATTGATGAATCGTCGCCCTTGTTTCGCAATGTTGCTCGTTGATGTACACCAAAGCGGTGTTGTTCATCTGTAATCACGATGGCGATGTTGTTAAACTCGATATCACTTGTCAGTAACGCATGCGTTCCAATGACGATATCAATCTCGCCACTTGAGATGTCGGTTTTCAGTTGCTCTCTATCTTTGCCAGAAATAGAACTTGTAAGTAAAGCAAGTTTCACGGAGGAGCCTTCAAGTAGCGCCTGAACCGTTTTGAAATGTTGCTCAGCAAGTAACTCAGTAGGTGCCATCAATGCCGATTGTGCTTGAGAAGTCACAGCCATAAGCATGGCGTGCAGGGCAACAACAGTTTTGCCCGAGCCAACATCGCCTTGAAGCAGGCGGTTCATTGGAATCGTTGATGTGACATCAGTTGCAATCTCCTCGATGACTTGGACTTGGTCGTCGGTAAGGTCAAAGTGGATACGCGCTGCGATTCGTTCTCTCACTTCTTCATCCCACCGAAGTGCAGGGGAGGATAGTGTTTCGCGGCGTTGATGCCTTTTAAGCATGACGCCTAACTGAAGCAGCAATAATTCATCGAACGCGATACGCCTTTTACCTCCGCTGACTTCATCAAGTGTATTGGGATTGTGACACTTGGCGTAGGCACTACTGAGTGATGGCATTTCTAGTCGCCTCAACTCATCTTCAGAAAAATGGTCTTCGATTTCACGGAGTGCTTCTTCCAAAACGGAAGTAATAAGTGACGATATCTTTGGAGAAGAAATGCCTTCAGATGAAGGATAAATTGGACAGATTTCACCTGAATCCGCGATTACGGGAGTCTCATCTTCATCTACTGGTTCCCACTTCGGGTTATTCATTTGAATCATGTCCTTGTGGGCGGACAATTTTCCAATTACTCGTATGCGGTCATCCGGATGTAACTTTTTCGCAATCCAAGGCTGGTTAAACCAGTTCAGCGTAATAGCATCTGAATCGTCTTCCAGTGTGATTTCTACTTTTCTTGTTTTTGAATACCTGTGGCTAGGTTTGATTTCAGCAACCAAGCCTTCGATTGAAACGATATCTGGTGCTGTTGTGTTTTCATTGAACTGCGACTTTGCTTGGTCAATTGAGCTGCACGTTCTGTGAGTTTCATATCGGTATGGAAGGTGCTTGATGAGGTCAGCAACTGTGTAGATGCCAATCGAATGCAGTGCATTGATTTGCTCTGTTGAAATCGTATCCAATGAACCGATTTGAATTCTTAATGTCAAATTATTCTCAGTTTCTTGCATAATCGTTCGTGTGCAGGATACCATCGAAGAAGTGAATGACCTCTTCTTAGACATTGAAAATAAGCAACAAGATGAGAAACCGTTGAGTGTTGGAGAACTGAGCACTCAGATAGACCAATTGCTCCAATCGCGAATTGGTCGGGTTGAAGTCGTGGGACAAATCAATGGCCCAAAACTTGGCCAGCATTGGTACTTTTCTCTTGTTGATGAAGACGCGAAGATTGATTGTGCGATGTGGGCATCGAAAACAGCGAGCGTCACTAGAACGGGCTGGCGGCCAAAACAAGGCGATGTCGTGCACGCCAAGGGCACGATTGGGCACTATGGCAAATTCGGAAAAACACAACTCTATGTTGAATCGCTAAAACTCTTTCAAGATGAAAAAGGGAAACTACAACAAGAGTTTGATGCACTCGTCAAACTGCTCAGAGGTAAAGGGTACTTTGATGTAGAGCATAAACTTCAGTTGCCTGAGTTTCCAAGGAAAATCGCTATTGTTACAAGCGCAACTTCAGCTGCAGTTCAGGATGTGATTGCAACTGCGAAACAGCGATGCCCAAGTGTTGAACTATTGATTGTGAATGTTCCAGTACAGGGTGATGCCTCAGCACCAGCAGTTGCAAAGGCAATAAGCAAAATTGACAAAATCGCAGATAGAGATGGGATTGACGCCATCATTGTGACACGTGGCGGAGGTGCAATGGAAGATTTGTGGGCATTTAATGATGCTGCTGTTGCTGAAGCAACGTTTATGGCATCTGTTCCTATAGTCGCCGCAATTGGGCATGAGTCAGATACGACAATTATTGAACTCGTAGCAGATGTCAGAGCATCAACTCCAACGCAGGCAGTGATGGCCCTAATTCCTGACCGTGAAGAACTGCTACATATGATTTACCAACTAGATGTCCGGATGAACCAGTCGATGAAGCAGTTTATAAAGCACCAATCAATAGCAATTGCATCTAAAGGCGCGACTCTTTTTCAATACCTTCGCGCATGGATTATGGAGTGTAAGCAACGTGTGTTGACGCAATCAGAGCGGCTCACTGCAAGTCGGCCTCACGCTCGATATCAAGTGAGACAAAAGCGGTTGTTGCAACTTGATTCTAGTTTGCAGCGAGGCATGACAAATGTCCTTCAGCAAAAGCAAATGATATTGACCTCAGCATCTTCTCGATTAGAAGCATCAAGTCCTTCTGCTGTTTTGAAACGTGGGTTCTCACTGACAGAAGATGAAAACGGGAACATCATTCGTTCAATCAAACAAGTTCAGAAAGATGCCACAATTAAAACTGTTGTTGCAGACGGAAGCATTGAGTCCAAGGTAGAGTGTACGCATGAGTAATAAAAAATTGAAAAAGCCTGAGGATATGTCATTTGAACAGGCAGCCAATGAACTTGATGGCATTATTACAGGCATCGATAGGGGAGAGGACGATTTGGAAACCATGATGGCATCACATGCCCGCGGTCAGTCGCTTGTAAAACGATGCCAAACCCTTCTTCAGCAGGCAGAGCAACAACTTAAGACAGTAGACGTTGAAGAACTTGACGACTAAGCGGTAAGGAACGCCTTTGAACCTCGTATCACAAGTTGATTATCAAACTTATTTATTGAAAGCATCATTGCTTGAGCATGTGCCACCTGCAATTTTTGTCTTACTGTTGGGTTGTTGCGTAGGCTCTTTTTTAAATGTTGTGCATTACAGAATGCCGCGTCAACTTAAACTTTTAAAGCCGCCAAGTAGTTGCCCATTGTGCAATCACAAGTTGAAATTCTTCACAGAGAATTTACCCGTCATCGGTTGGTTTCTTATTGGCGGCAAGTGTTATCATTGCAAAGCTCCTGTTTCAAAAGAGTACCCAATCATCGAAGCACTTACTGGTCTTATGTTTCTTGGTGTGTATGTACTTTGTTACTGGGTTCCTCAATCGACGCCATTCTTTGGTGAAGTTTTTGGTTCGTGGTGGCATGCCAATACAATTTTCAAAACACTACCGATGTTTCTTGCGCTCGTGACGTTATGTTCGGGGTTACTATCGATGACGATAATCGATGCAAGAACGTTTACAATTCCAATTCAAATACCCAACACAATAGTGATTGCAGGTGTTCTAGCGACTGGAGTTCAATCATTCATCCATCTCAGGCATACGCCAAATGAATTGTGGCCTTACCCATTACCAGATTGGACTTGGAGCGCGTGCGCTCTTGGCGGTATGGCTGGCGTTTTACTAAGTACATTCTTACTTCGAATTGGCGTGTTTAAATATAGTTTTGCGGATTACGAAGATTACGTTACCGAGGATCATCCCATCGCAGAATACCCACACGCTAGACGTGAGATGTTTAAGGAGCTTTTCTTTTTAATGCCCATCATCACAGGTATTCTCATTGGTTTCTTCGCAGGATATGAGAGGGGCATACCGCCACTCTATATTCAAGCGATTTCAGGGAGTCTACTTGGTTATCTAGTCGGTGGTGGTCTCGTTTGGGCAATTCGAATATTTGGAACGCTTGCCTTCGGTAGAGAAGCGATGGGTCTTGGGGATGTCCACCTTCTGGGTGGAGTTGGAGCAATTCTAGGTTGGTTTGACCCAATTTTGATTTTCTTCATAGCACCTTTCAGTGGCCTCATTTTCGTGCTGTTCTCAAGCGTTTTAGAGAAGATAGGCAAAACGCAGCGTGAAATCCCATATGGCCCCCATCTCGCAGTTGCCACAATTGTGGTTGTTTTCTGCAGACCGCTTGTCCAAGATGTATGGCAAATCATCATGCCAAACATGACGATGCCTTAAAATTTACAGAAAGAAATGTGTTCTGACGATTTGACGAATGGGGAACATTCCGTTTCAATACACATAACACCAGTCGCCGTTGGAACCGGCACGGTTAAACAGGATGTTTAATCTACTACTGGATGTAAGTCCTCTGTTATGGAGAAAGGACACGCACGATGCGCATAACAATGAAAAGTTTGCTTCTCACAGCACTTTCGGGAATGATGAGTTTTTCACTCGTTGGTTGTAATTCAAACGTCAAAACTGAAAACGATCTACTTAAGAAAGAAAACGAAGAACTCCGGGCACAATATCAAGACGCCACAAACGCACTTGAAGCATCAGACAATGACAATACTCGGCTCAATAATGATTTGAGAAGTGCTCAAGAAAATGCTGCAACACTTGAAGAACAACTTGCTAATCAACCTGAGACAATCAACATCTTTGAAGACATAAATGGCGTTGATGTTTCCATGCGAGATAAAGATCTTGCGCTTACAGTTGCAAGTGATCTTCTCTTTAACTCAGGTAGCACAACGTTGAAAACTAATGCGAAGAGTACGCTGAATGAAGTTGCCAATGCATTAAACACCAACTTCCCAAACAAGACAATCGTCATCATGGGATACACTGATACTGATCAGATTAAAAAGAGTAACTTTAAGAGTAACTGGCACCTTGCTTTTGACAGAGCATGGGCGGTGCGAGATTACCTCGTGACAAAGGGCGTCTCAAAGAACAATATTGCTATTGAAAGTTGGGGACCAACTAAACCACTTGCAACGAAAAAAGAAAGCCGCCGCGTCGATATTGTGGTCGTAGACAACTAAAACGAACACACTGAGAATGTCCTTTTAAACGCGAGTTTCACCATAGGGTGAAACTCGCGTCTTTTATCTTCTCAGAGTAACATATGTAACTTATGGGTATTAACGATCGAGATTATGTACGTCCTCAGGGGCAATTCCGTCATGTT
>JAYZCQ010000020.1:0-9921 GCA_036338245.1 Planctomycetota bacterium | reverse complement strand
AATCACTTGGTCTTGGCGGATGGGCACACCACTTAACTGGCGGTGCACCACTTTACCTGCTACCAATTATGCTCCCCATCGAATTGATGGGAATCTTCATTAAACCAGCAGCACTCGCCATTCGTTTGTTCGCAAACATGGTTGCTGGTCACACAATGCTCGCAGTACTCATGATGTTCGGCATGCTTGCCTTTAAAGCAACAGGCAACTGGGTCCTTACTGGTGGTGTTGAATTGATTTCAACAATTGCTGCGGTTTGCATTAGTTTTCTAGAATTGTTCGTCGCCTTCTTACAGGCATTTATCTTCATGTTCCTCACAACGGTCTTCATTGGTCAGATGTCGCACCATGATGATGAACATGGGCATGCTGAGGCGGCACACTAAACGCTGGTCCACGTGGGATGGACCTTGAAACTCAATAACTGCATTGCTCCCACGGCACTGCAACTAAGTCTTGTAGACGAATAGGATTTTCCCTATGAAAAAGCTTTTTGCTTTCACTGCTCTAGCCTCAATGGCTCTCATGATGTTCGATGTTAACACTGCTCTTGCTGCTCCAGAAGCTGCTGAAGGCGCTGCTGCTGCAGGTGGTGGAATCGGTGGCGGTCTTGCTGCTGGTCTCGGCGCTGTTGGTGCTGGTCTCGGCATCGGACGTATTGGCGGAAGTGCTGTTGAATCAATTGCACGTCAACCAGAAATGGCTGGCTCAATTGGTACAAACATGATTATTACTGCTGCACTTGTTGAAGGTGTTGCACTGTTTGCAGTCGTTGTCGGCTTGCTTGGCACTCTCTAAGTTGATTTATTCCCTAGGGGAGTCTTCGGACTCCCCTAGTTTTTAATCAACATTCACCAATGGAAGGACCTTTACCAATGAATATGTTCATTGCTTCTGAATCCCCAGTAGACGTGCAACTTTTGACACTCGGCACAACAATCGTTGTGTTCGTCATCTTCTTTGTACTTGCATCTAAGTTCATTTGGCCACACATTGTTGGCGGTCTTGAACAACGAGAACAAAAACTTAGAGACGACCTTGAAGCCGCTGAAGAAGCGCGCAAGCAAGCAAAAGAGGCACTTACTCAATATGAGGAAGAACTCAAAAAGGCTCGTGCTGAAGCTGGTGAAATGATTGCCAAAGCTCGGCAAGACGCGAAAGCGGCTGCCGAGGAACTCCGCTCAAACAATGCCCGCGAACTCGCTGAGCTCAAAACAGCTGCTACTGCTGATATCAATTCAGCAAAGAAAGCAGCGATTGGTGAGCTTCACGCAGAAGCAAGCACCTTGGCTGTTGCGATCGCCGGAAAAATCTTGCAACGTGAGATTTCCGAAGGTGACCAACAACAACTTGTTAACGAATCGCTTTCAGAAATGTCAGGAACAAACTCGTGAGTAACACTGCAGACGCTCAAGTTACCCCAGTCGCATCAGTCTATGCAAAAAGTCTGTTTGAATTGGCAACAGACGCTGGTGGTAATGACGTTGTGCTAGAAATCGCAAATGAACTCGAACAACTCGTTGAGCTCGCTGCGACTGAAAAAGCACTTGATCTGTTTTTCTCATCTCCTGTCATTGATGAAGCAAGCCGCAACGCATCACTTAAAACGATGTTCAGTGGCAGAGTGTCAGACTTGACACTCCGATTCTTGCTTGTTCTTAACAGCAAGGGGCGGCTTAACAGTTTCGAATCAATTGCTAAAGCGTATGAACAACTCGTTCAAGAAGCGTTTGGCAAGATTGAAGTTGATGTCTTCACACCAACTGCACTTGACGCAGCTTCGATTCAAACTATTAAAGACAGCATCTCAGCGAAACTCGGTAAAGAACCTGTCATTCATCCTTACATTGATGAGGCAATGATTGGCGGATTGAAATTGCGAATTGGTGATCAACTCATCGATGGTTCCGTACAGACCAAACTCCGTCGTATTTCAGACCAGATTCAAACTGGTGGCTCCAAAGCCATTCGAGAAAGAATCGAGTCTTATATGGAAGAAACAAACTAACTCGAACTCCTTTTTTGTAGGCGAGAAACAAAGTGAAGATAAAAACAGACGAAATTACATCAGTCATTAAGCAGGAAATCGAACAGTTCACAAGTGAACTAGAGATTTCAGAAGTCGGCCAAGTGGTCGAAGTTGGTGACGGTATCGCTCGAATTTATGGTCTTTCAAACTGCATGGCAGGTGAACTCCTTGAATTTGAAACAAATGATGGCGTAGTCATGGGACAAGCCATGAACCTTGAAGAAGACACCGTTGGTGCTGTGATTTACGGTGATTACCTCTCAGTAGAAGAAGGTAATACAGTCCGCACAACAAACAGGCTTCTTGAAGTGCCAACAGGTCCTGAAATGCTCGGTAGAGTTGTCGACCCCTTGGGCAACCCAGTTGACGGCGGACCGCCAATCAACGCGTCAAGCACTGCGAAACTAGACATCGTTGCCCCAGGCATTGCTGCTCGTCAACCAGTGACTGAGCCAATGCAAACTGGTATCAAAGCGGTTGACTCCATGATTCCAATTGGTCGTGGACAACGCGAACTCATCATTGGTGACCGTAAGACTGGCAAAACAGCTGTTGCTCTAGACACCATCATTAACCAGAAACAATACTGGGGCACTGATGAAGCAGTCGTGTGTATCTACATTGCAGTAGGTCAAAAAGACTCCACAGTTGCTGCCGTGATTGACACTCTCAAGAAACAAGGTGCGATGGAATACACCATCGTCGTAGTTGCGGGCTCGTCCACTGCTGCTCCACTTCAGTACATCGCTCCATACGCTGGTTGCGCGATGGGTGAATACTTCATGTGGGAAGGCAAAAACGGTAAAACACCGAAGCACGCACTCTGCATCTACGATGACCTTTCAAAACAAGCTACTGCGTACAGACAATTGTCACTTCTCCTTCGTCGTCCACCAGGGCGTGAAGCATTCCCAGGCGACGTCTTCTACTTACACAGTCGATTGCTTGAACGTGCAACAAAACTTTCCGATGAAAACGGTGGCGGTTCACTCACTGCACTACCAATCATTGAGACCCAAGAAGGTGACGTTTCAGCGTACATTCCAACAAACGTGATTTCAATTACTGACGGACAGATTTACTTGCAGCCAGAACTCTTCTCTGCTGGTATCCGCCCTGCGATTAACGTAGGTATCTCCGTTTCACGTGTGGGTGGTAACGCTCAGATTAAGGCGATGAAAGAAGTCGCAGGTTCACTTCGACTTGACCTCGCTGCGTATCGCGAGCTTGAAGCGTTTGCTCAACTTGGTACGGAACTTGACGCTGCGAGTCAACAACAACTTGACCGTGGTGCACGACTCGTTGAACTCTTGAAACAAGGTCAGTACACGCCATTCAAAGCGATTGACCAAGCAATTGCAATCTACGCTGCATCCAAGGGTTTCCTTGACGATGTCGACATCGAACACGTTCACGCATTCGAAGAAGGACTTCTTGAATACATGAACAGTTCTGCGAAAGCGACCAAGGATAAACTAGTTGAATCCAAGTCATTCAAAGGTCTTGAAGACGAGTTCAACATAGCAATTGGTGACTACAAAGCCACATTCACTGTGTAACGAATGTTGAATTCATTGAAAGCCCTGCTACCTTCGTGGTGTGGGGCTTTTTTTATTAGTCAATGGTCATCAAACGAACTTGGCTCTCCTCAACTTCGTAAAAGAGACCTGAGAGAGCCTGTTTGATTTATGGTCTAAAACCCCGTTTTATGCCGATTAACGGAAGCATATGAGAGAGCAAACCCCGGAAACCATTAGTTCGGTGCAACACCGATTAATTCCCGCAGCAATTCAAGCCGTGTGTAGCGCATGTTCAATTTCACGTGCCATTCAGCAGAATCTTGAGCACATCAAGGAAGCCACCAAGGACGACCGCTCCCCTGTGACAGTTGCGGATTACGCCGTTCAAGCCATCGTTTCAATGGTCCTTAGAGATTTGCTGCCTGAGGGCGACTGCATCACCGTTGGCGAAGAAGACGCAGCAGAATTGCGGACAGAAGAGCAGGCTTCCATAAGAAGCGCCGTTGTTGAGGCTGTGCGTCTGTGGAGACCTCAAGCCACTGAAGATGATGTACTCGATGCAATAGATTCCTGTGACCATGATGGTTCAGCAGACGGCTTTTGGGCACTAGACCCAGTTGATGGCACAAAGGGCTTTTTACGAGGTCAACATTACGCACGAGCACTTGGCCGTGTTGAACACGGCAACGTTGTCGCGGGCGTCAGGGGCTGCCCCACTTTATCTGCTGATCAAGGGCACCCGCTAAATGTCAACGACCCAGAAGGGGTTGTTTATGCCGCATCAGAAGGCGCCGGAGCATGGGAGTTTTCTGCGTGTAATCCTGATGCAAGTCCGATGCGAATTCTCGCTTCAAGATACATCGAAGATAAACCGCTACGGTTTTGTGAGTCTGCTGAAAAAAGGCATTCAAACAGAGGTGACAGTGGACGCATCATCGACTCAATCGGAGAAGAAGGCGAACCCGTACGCTTAGATAGTCAATGCAAGTACGCACTTGTCGCAAGAGGGCAAGCTGATGGCTATCTCCGGCTCCCCACAAGCAAAACGTACGTGGAAAAAATTTGGGACCACGCCGCAGGCATGTGTATTGCAAAAGAAGCAGGTGCAGTCGTCAGTGATGTTCATGGAACACCGCTTGATTTTTCGCACGGCAAGCGGCTTGAAGAAAACAGAGGTGTCATCTGCGCAATTGCTGGTCTTCAACAACGCATTATTCACTCGATTAACGATTTAGGAATTGGTCAGGACTAAGCGATGACCCCACATGGCTGGATAACTTTAATCACGATTCTCATATTGATTATTGCGCTCGTGAATAAAAAGCGTATTGGTCCAGACCTCATTATGGCTGGCGGTCTAGTTGTACTTATGATTTTCGGGGTCGTTTCTTTTCATGACGCAGTTGCTGGCTTTGCTGAACGACCGATGCTAATGATTGCAGGCCTATTTGTAGTTGCTGCAGGACTGCAAGAGACTGGCGGGGTTGAACTCATTGGCCGGAAACTATTGGGCAGACCAACGTCGCTCACAACTGCGCAGGCGAGAATGATGGCCCCAGTTGCAGCAATGTCTGCGTTCATGAATACCACTCCAATTGTTGCGATGTATCTACCAATGGTTTCGGATTGGGCGAAACGGCTCAAGATTCCAGTTTCAAAGATGCTCATGCCACTTTCATTCGGCGCGATTCTAGGTGGACAGGGCACAATGATTGGCACGGGTTCAAACCTCATCATCATGGGACTCTTTATTGAGTGGTGGCATGACCCCCCCACTTGGGCAACTGACCTTGGGCTTTCAGCTCCTAGTGGAACCGTCTCGATGTGGGGCGCTGCTTGGATTGGTGTTCCCGTTGCAATTTTCGGGATGTTGTTCATTCTGCTGACTTCTAAATGGCTGCTTCCTGATAGAACACCGCCCCACCATGAAGATGCCTTTAAACGAGAGTATGAAATCAAAATGCGAGTCAGTGCAGGCTCGCCAATCATTGGGCAAAACATCGCAGACGCTGGGCTACGTAACTTGCCTGACTTGTACTTGCACGCCATGGTTCGAGATGATCAACTCATTACGGGTCTCGCTCCGCAAATGACATTGCAAGAAGATGACAAGCTCATTTTTGTAGGAGACGTCGACGCTGTCATTGACGTTCGCAAGATTAGAGGGCTCGTTCCCGCAACAGATGAACTTGAAAACATGATGGGTGACCGATTTAATCGGCGACTCGTTGAAGTTGTTGTGTCGGAGACCTCACCCCTCATTGGTCAAACCATCAAAGAATCGCTGTTTAGAAGGAGATACAACGCAGTCGTTCTTGCTGTCCACAGGAAGGGACACCACATTGAGGGGAAAATTGGTCAGATTAAACTGAATGCTGGCGATACCTTGCTTGTCGAATCGAACGATGACTTTCTAAGGCACTACAGGCAAAGTGGTGACTTTTACTTGGTCTCTGAAATTGAAAACTCAAGACCACTCGGCCACGAGCGAGCCTTCCTATCGCTTGGCATTCTCGTCCTCATGATTTTCTTGTTGACGGCTAACCTCATTGGCCGAGTTGCGGCAATTTGGCTTTGCGGACTTTTGATGATTGGCACGCGGTGTATCAATGGACCGACTGCGCGAAAGGCAATCAATATCCAAATCTTGATTGTCATCGGGGCTGCGATGGGAATCGGCAAGGCCGTTGAACAGAGTGGACTTGCGGGGCTTGCTAGTGGACATTTGCTAAACCTAGCAAATTCAATGAATGTCGGAAATTACGGAACGCTCTTTCTCGTCTTTGCTATGACAAGCATCGCTGCACAACTCATGACAAACTTCGGTGCAGCAGTCATTATGTTTCCAATTGTTATGGGTGCTGCACATGGTCTTAATGTGAGCCCCTACCCATTCGTCTTTACGATGATGGCAGCAGCAGGGTGTAACTTCATGACGCCCATTACATATCAAACGAACCTTATGGTGTATGGACCGGGCGGATACCACTTTACTGATTTCCAGCGACTTGGCATTCCATTGACTCTCCTTGTTGCGTTGATTGCAGTCATAGTTGCACCGATGGTATTACCCTTTACGCCATGAATTTTAATATTCGATTGAGTCTGTTGATTGGATCGCTTCTTACTGTGCTTTTATGGCTAATCGGAAATGCGCTTTCAGATCAATATTTCATAACGCAGTGGCTTGAATGGATGCCAACAATTATTGTGGTCGCATTGTTGACTTTCGCTTCTATTTCACTTGCATGTATGCGTGCATGGACACACTTTATGTTGTCGGGTTGTATGTGCATCGTTGTTTCAATTTGGTATTCAATGTATGAAAACAAGTTGCTCGTGCCATGCGGAGGAACCGGCGAACTCAGCATTGCTGCATGGACAATGAGTCATTCTAAAAAGGCCTTTGCAAAAGAGTCCGCTGAGTTGATTGTTGAACTCGATGCAGACATCACGCTACTTTCTCATGGTTGGTTTGTCAGAGGCGAAGAAAAAATCAATGAGTGGCTTGGTGATAGCGGGAAAAAACTAGTGCGATTCCCATTTACAGTGCTCACAAGGGTGCCCCCTATAGAGATTAGGCCCCTCATTGCATCTGACAGCATACACATCGTCTCTTTTACGTTTGATACAAGCGAAACACTCGGTCGGAACACCGTGTTGTGGGCTGTCGATTTCCCTTCAAGTTTATCTCGCTCAAGGTACGCAGTTGCAATGGCATCAAAGCGTTTACTTTCTGAGATTGAGTGGAGTACGCCTGATATCGTGGCTGGCGATTTCAATATGACGACTGACGGCGCCGCAATTCGATTCCTATTCCCACAACTGCGAGACGCAAGTCATCGCGGATGCGGCGTGATGGCATCCTACCCAAGAGTTTTTCCCCTTTATATGATTGACCATACCCTTGTCGCTGAATCATTTGAGGTCGCAACATATAAACTGCTTGACCCAAATCATGGTCGCCACAGAGTCCAATGGATTGAATTGAAGAAAACCCCGTAAAACTTTATTTAGAGAATACGGTGTAAATTAAGTCCTCATGGAACTGCATGCCCATTGAACCAAGTTCGACTTCATTTAACTCTGCTCGGATTTTGACATCATCAATCCATGCAACTGAACCATCGCCACGAAGTTCGTTGTAACCAACGCCGTGGTTGTAATCATGTCTTGTTTTTAAACCATCTGTTGTCAGAACGAGGTCCCTGCCTTGAAGCAACGAACGTCGTCGTCCAGTACGCCAATCTTTATGGCCAACATAATGGAAGTTACTGAAGAGAGGTTCTTCGATATTTTTAGCTTCCCAGGAACTGCTGCACTCTTCATGTGAATGCTCGCCGCCATGGCTTGGGCAATAAAAGCATTCCGGAGCATCGCAGTAGTGCCATTGGAACAATCGGCCGAGTCCGTCCCAAGTCGAGTCTTGAAGTGGTTTTGGGATTGAGCGAGTCTTTCCATCCATAAGGAAGACAACATCTGCTCCAACCATTTCCTTGCGAACGAGACCAAGTTTTGTTGGGTCTGGCATTGGATTATCCAGTACTGATGCGACGGGTAAACGGTTTCGTCTATCAGCGCTGTACATGGTGATGGCTTGACCAAGTTGTCGTTGGTTTGAACCACACATTACTCGTCTTGCATTTTCACGAACTGAAGAAAGCGCTGGCATGAGCAAACCTGCAAGCAGTGATGTCACGCTGATAACAACAATTAGTTCAAGCAAACTAAAACCGCGGCGACCACACTTAGTCACTTGGGTTGCAACATCTTGCTGAACGAAAATTGTCTCAGGCATACGTTTCATGATTCAAATACTTAGGAGTGATAAAAACCTCACTATCCATAGTCTAATGAAGATTATTTGAATTGCGACAAATTTGTTGAATTCTTCTGCATTTTCTAGGTACACTCCGTATTGGCATGCACTTCTAAACCGTTTTTTGTTTGGCTTTTGTTAAGCGTTTGCCAAGAAGATTGCAGGCGATGTAGGAGGCTATTTGCCAGAACAAGAACCAGATTACCGACTCATGAGGCGCGTTGCGCTCGGTGAAGAAGACGCTGTAGGTGAGTTGTATGACCGTTACAGCGCGTTGGTATTCAAGCTTGCACATCAATTTCTATCAAATCAAGCTGAGGCTGAAGATGCGGTCCAAGATGTATTTGTACGCCTCTGGAAGACTGCTGACCGCTTCGATTCAAGAAAAGCAAAGCTCGTCACATGGGTCATGTTGATTACAAGAAGGCATCTAATCGACAGAATACGGCGTAAAACGGCTAGACCGAAACAGCAAGAACTTGGAGAACACAACCAAGAAAACGCAACCGCTCCCCCTAGTGAATCGAATATATTGAAGTTAGAGCGAAACTCCATACTGTGGAATGCTCTTCAGGAACTCCCTGAGATGCAGCGAACAGTCATTGAACGCTCTTACTTTCAAGGGTTCACTTTACGTGAAGTAAGCCTGCAATTAGATGCTCCTCTCGGCACAGTCAAATCTGCATTAAGTCGCGGGTTACTTCGCTTAAGGGAACAAGGGAAACAGGATTCTTCTCCTTTACAATCGTGAGAAGGCTCATAAACTGACGATGGAATCATTCATGGACGATTCAAGCAACAACTACAACCAACTCATTGAGCTCTCAGTGCTCGATGCATATGGTTTGCTTGAACCGATTGAAGTTGATTTATTCAACAGGGCATTCCATGAAGCACCAGTTGCTATTCAAGAAGAAATCATTCAATTACAAGAGTCGCTTGCACTTGATGATTCACTGCTACCAACTGAGTTGCCATCTAAAGCATTAAAACAACGCGTGCTTGATGCGGTTACAGACGCTGCAGATCAAGAAGCTAAGCGGCTTGCACCCCTTGCACTTATTGGCGCTCGCTCGGGTGCATCAAGAAGAGATGTGCCAAGTTCTAAACAAACCATCTTCTGGAGAACTACTGCGATGGTTCTTCTCGGCGCTTCTGTCGTCCTTGCAATGCTTGCAGTCGACGCGCAGCGCCGCGCTTCAAACATGGCGCTCATTGCGTTGAATTCCGAAACCTCTGATGCACTTAGCCAGAACGCTGGGCCTGGATTTAGATCCTTTATTGTCAATCCATATTGCTACATCAAACAACTTGGACGTGAACAAGGTGGTGAGCCGGGTTACATCAGAGTTGCTATTAATGAACGCACAGGACAAGGTTACATCCTTGCAATGGACCTCAAAGAAGGCGAAGCAGTAGTCATCAACGGCACGACTCCAGACGGAGAAGTGATTGAGATTGCAAGAATAACAGCTGACAGCCCAATCATTGGTAGAGCGTTTGAACTTGACCCAGCCATTGGGCGAACAATTGTGTTCCACGCAGTTGATGCA
>JAYZCQ010000019.1:0-9472 GCA_036338245.1 Planctomycetota bacterium | reverse complement strand
ATGGCTGATAGCCGTGAAGCAATCATTGGTGATGCTCACCAAATGGCTCTAGACAGAGCAACTGCTTACAGAGTTGGCACAGGTGCTCAACTTGATTATTCAAGTGATGACCTCGGTGTTACAATCCAGTTAATCAACAACGCTAGCAACGCTGGCGCTGCTGCAAACAACAGTTCATACTCATACACCGCTCGCGTTGAATATCTAGCAAGTGGTTCATGGGGTCAATTCGACCAATTCCACAGTGGTGATGGTGGAGCTGCTGGTACACTCGTAGGTTTCAGTTACAGTGGTAACGACAACGGTAACGCTGCAGCTGGTGGCACTTCAGATCAAAACACTTGGACTCTTGATGTTCAAATGCAATGGGGCGGTTCAGCTCTTTATGTTGCATACACAGACTTCAGTGATGGTCTTTTGCCAGCAACAGATTCCAACACTACTCAAATCATGTACTCCATGGATATGGGTGACAATTGGGAACTATACGCTCGTTGGACAGATGTAGACACAGCTGGTGGTTCAATCACTTCAGTTGGTGCTAACAACTACCTTGCAGGTCAAAATGCAAAGTGGTCTACAGAAATCCAAATGAACGACAGCATTGGTGGTGCTAACACAGATGTTACTACTATTGCTACTCAACTTCAGTTCTACTTCTAATCTGAGAAGTTAAACCGAAGGTCATTTATTTGACATTCACCGGCTGGTCGAAAGACCAGCCGGTTTTTTAATTGCATCAAAAGGAAGGAGGTGTTCGGGTGTTACCAATGCATGGATGCATGTGATAGAATAAAATGGTCGAAAGACAGGATAGGTCTACGGATGGATCGAAGCCCTAAGCGATGGATTGCGGCGGCACTCTCTTACATGCTCGTGAGTGTAGGTCTTTCGTACGGTGAATTAAACACCGATTACGACAAACAACTTCAGCAACTTCAACATGAACTCTCTGAGGCGTCGGCAGCGAATAAAGCTGTTCGTTCTGCGTTAGATGACGCACTCACTGAGTATCACAATGTTGATGCAAAAAATGAAGCACGAAGTCAAGTCTTCACGCAAATTATCCAAGGGGTGCTTGACGACGCAGATACTCGTTTTAATCATCAAGGCGGGCACTCAATGATTGGGTGGAATGATGGTTTCCAAATGAGGAGTGCAGATGGTAGATTCTCTCTCACATTAGGTGGGCTTGTCGAATCCCGTTACTTTGCAAGGTGGCAGGGACTTAGACCAACTGGCCAAGGCGAACAAACATACGACCAATGGCGTTACAGTTTTGGACAACCTCGGACTGAACTAAATTTCCAAGGACACGTACACGACAAGTCGTTGGAATATTACCTTGCAACAGGCTGGGGGCGGTTTGACCCCACAAACCTCACTGCAAATGGCAACTTTATGACCTTTCGTCTTTGGGAAGCGTGGTTGAAGTTTCGGTTCACGCAAGATTTCAGTATGAAGATGGGTTCCTTTGAACTTCCCTTTACAAGAGAGTCGATGGTTCGCACGCCATACCAGCTCGCAGTTGACAAATCCCTTCTCGACTACCGTTTTGGATTAGGCCCAACAACGGGTGTTGAATGGACATGGAGCTCACCTGAAAGCAGGTACAAATTCATGCTGTCAAATGGTTCAGGTGCATTCTTCTACTACCCAATATGGGCGGCAACAGATGCAACACCACCACTTTCTGCATTGTCTAAGGACACCGCCTATTCGTTTACCATGCGTAAAGAGTGGAAGTTGCTCGGCGATTGGGAGCAATTTAACCAATTCACATCACCGCCCGGAAGTGAACGTGGAATGCTCGTTGGACTCGCTTGGCATCGCCAAAACACGGAGCCTGACAATCCGTTTCCAATTAGTGAGGTTAATGATAGGCAAGTCTTTTGGAGTGTGACAGGTGATGTGTCAATGCAATTCGATGGTGCGTCATTGTTTGCTGCATTCACGTATACACGCCTCACGGACTTTACGCCGTTGGTTCCGAGAATAAATTTCCACGCCTTTGTTTTACAGGGGAGTACATATGTTACAAATCAAACTGAACTGTTTGCTCGCTATGAAACAGGAAGCGGCGATGAGCCGGGGCTTGGTGACAGTGAGTTACAGCTATTCACGATTGGCGTAAATCATTACCTCGATGGGCAAGATTTAAAATTTACTGCTGACATTGGATTTAGTTTTGGAGAAGTAAATGCTATTTTCGCTAACACGCAAACGGGCTGGCATGCTGACACATCGAAGGACGATCAAGCGCTCTTAAGAACACAATTGCAGTTTATGTTCTAAGGATTAAAAGATATGCATAAGCGATTTAAACAACTGATTCTACACACAACACTTTGCTTGAGTGTTGTAGCTGTTGACTCGTTGTATGCACATACGAATGACATCCAGAAACAAATTGATGCGTTGCGTGAACAAGTGCTCGAGGTTCAACAGAATACGGATTCCATGCGGAATGAACTCGATGACCTCAAATCAAATCAGCAAGACTGGATCACAGAAGAACGGGCTGAAGATTTACGAGTTCTTGTCAAGGGCTTGCTCGATGACGCAGACGCCCGTTCGTCGCTCGTTGGCGATGGACTTTTGGGGGGTTGGTCTGACGGTTTCTTCATCGCAAGTAGTGATGGCCGATTTCGCTTGAACATCAGTGGACTTGTTCAAGAGCGATACATCATGAGTTACCAGCGGGTTGGTCCGGGCTTTCAGTGGGACAGATGGCGTGGCGGCATGGAAAACACGCGTACTCGTTTGAATTTAAGTGGGCATCTATTTGATAAAGATTTGACGTTTCTCTATCAGCCAGGATTCGGATATCTCGATCCAAACGCAATTTCAAACTCTCCACTTTTGCGTATTGGTGCTCGGTATTGGGATGCTTGGTTAAAGTACAGAATCAACGATGAATGGTCCGCGAAACTTGGTGTGTTTACATTGCCATTTACTCGAGAGTCGCTTGTGTCAGATGCAAGACAACTCGCTGTCGACAAATCGCTCATGGATTACAGAATTGGTTTAGCTCGCTCCCAAGGCGTTCAATTCACATGGCATCGTGACAATATGCGAGTGTTTATGTCAACGAGTAACGGTGGCTTGACAATGCGTGGCAACCAAGCTGGCTCAACTAACCCTACACCTCCCTGGGCAGCGCTTGGCCAGGACACTGATTTTTCGGGCACTGTAAGAGCAGAATTCTTGCTTAAAGGGCAATGGAATCAATTCAACCAATTCACTTCGCCACCAGGCAGTGAAGAAGCCCAAATGTTCGGCATCGCCTTTCACACTCAATCCGAAGAACGCTTAGGTCTTGGCGGTGGGAAGGTTGACGCAGTTGGTATTACAGCAGATTTGTCGATGAATTATGATGGAGCATCCTTCTTTGCCTCGGGCACAATTCATAACATCAAGAACTTTACAGTCAGCTTAGAGAATACAGATCTATTTGCTTACATCGTGCAAGGAAGTAAATACGTTTCAGATTCCACAGAACTCTTCACTCGGTATGAAGCCGGTGGCTTGAAACAAGACTTCTTTGGAGGTCCTACGATTCAAATACTCACTAGCGGAGCAAACTGGTACCTTGAAGGACAGCAATTCAAAATCACGAGCGATTTTGGTTGGAGTTTTGGAGAGTTAAGCCCAGTGTTCGTAAACCAGATGCTCGGTTGGCGAGGCTCACCGAACAGAAACGCAGAGTGGGTCTTTAGGACCCAACTCCAAGTCGAGTTTTAAACAATTTTAATAAATATTTACTGTGCTCACGCCTTCGGCAAGCACTTCGTAAATCTCAGCCACATCGTCACTGTGCATGCGTACGCAGCCCATTGAAGCGTCCTGACCAATGGTTGAGGGTTCAATGGTGCCGTGAATACCAAGCCCTGAGAGCTCCGCTGTACGCTCTTCTATGCCCTCTAAGCCAATCCAACGCTCTCCGATTGGATTTGCAGGGTCATCTGCAGCAAAGAACGCTCTCGTGCGTGGGTTGACCCACGTAGGATTGATGAGTTTGGAGTTTCGGCGTACCTTGAAAGAGCCAATAGGAGTTGAGTTGTACTCGCCAAGCCCAACTCGGTATGAACGAACGAAGACTTGGTTTGCACCTTCGCCCAAGTAAAGGTCAATGCGGTATGACTTTTTATCAACTTCTGCGTGGAAAGGTCCAGTGACAAGTTTCAAGTTTTGTCCTGGTCTAATCCCGGATGCACTTTTAATATTATTAATCCGTTGTATGAATCGCCAATCGACTTGGACGCCCATTTTTTTCACAATGCCGCTGAGTGTGTCACCACCTTGAACGATGTACTCGACGGAATAGGGATCACCTGCCATGATTTCAGGCGAAAAGACCATTCGGTCATTGAGGTCAGTAAGTACGCCACGCGCTTGTGAAATTTCAGACTCAGAAAGTTTCCCACTCTGTAGAGCGTTTGATAATGCGCGTCTCGCGTCGACAACATGGTCTTGGTCAATGAGGTTGAGTCCCTCTTCAAGATTTGCCGAAACTGTTGTTGCAAGTGGAATTGGTTTGATGACAAGTTCTTCTTCAACTGGTGCAGCGGTTTCTTCTTCAACTACTGCGACAGTGACGGGTTCTGGTTTCTCATCGATGACTTCTTCTTTTGGTGGCGTCATGTCAACCACTTTGGTTGGGGCAGTTGGAAGTTCAACAACGGGCATCGAAATTTCTTCAAAGTCATTCGTTACTATCGTTTCGTTTTCGCTCGTCTCCCCGTCTGGCCACACGAGGTAAGTGACAAACACACCAGCACCAATCATAAGAAGCCACGAATATGCACTTCGTTTTCTTCTTCGTCGATACATATTCCCACCACGAACTGATGAATAACCGCCTTGACTTGGTAATGCCATGTTTGGGATTGTATGATAATTACACGAATAGATGGGGCAATCTAGATGTAAGTTTGGTTTGGAGTGATGACCGCAGTCATGCGAACATCGTGGTCTTCTGATGGCAACACATCGACAACCTGCTCATCAAAGCAAACTCCAAGAATAATAGGGGGGGAGCATGCCCCAAGGAACTTGTCGTAGTAACCTCCGCCTCTTCCAAGTCTTACACCTTTATTGGTGAACGCAACCCCCGGCACAATGACAACCTCAATGGAGTCATGTGGAATGGGGACAAACTTAGCAGGATTGCGAATGCCGTATTGGTCTTGGACTAAATTGTCCTCGCTAGTGCCAGACAGGAGCCCCGCCTTCATTGTTTTGGTCTCCCAATCAACAATAGGGGAAGCGACAATTCTGGATTCATCAATCCAAGATTGAATGAGTGGCATTAGGTTGAGTTCGCCAATAATTGGCAGATAGACCATGACCGTATCAGCGTATTTGATACTTGCGAACTCAGTCAAACGCTTTGCAACCAATTCGCCTTCAGAGCGACAATCTTCGTGAGATTTCTGTTTAAGCACTGATTGCATGGTTAATCGGATGTCATTTTTATTTTCACTCATGGGCTACATTTTTAGATTGTAAACAGATGCTCAGGCTCCGATAAACGGGAATGCAATGTTTTTAAGGTGACGCAAGAGACTTTGTGGTGTATGCTTCCGAGTCATGTGTGGAATTGTTGCGTACATCGGTTTAAAACCCACAAAAGAGCTCCTCATCGAAGGCCTCAAACGGCTTGAGTATCGGGGTTACGATTCAGCTGGAATTGCCATCATCAATGGCGGCGTTCATGTTGCTAGAACCATTGGTAGAGTGAGTGGACTTGAAGATATTGTCGCAAACGATGATGCGTTTGAGGGGACAGTCGGCATTGCACACACGAGATGGGCAACGCATGGTAAACCTTCTGAAACGAATGCTCACCCACACAATGATGATGCTTCAAAGGGGCATGGCATTCGAGTGGTGCACAATGGCATTATCGAAAACTACGCGACGCTTAAAACGTATCTCAAAGAGAAAGGCCATGTCTTTACAAGTGAAACAGACACTGAAGTGCTAGCACATCTGATTGGTGAGATGTATGACGGTGATTTGGAGAAAGCAGTGCAAACCGCTCTCAAAGAAGTCACTGGAGCTTACGCCATCGCAGTGATTTGCGAAAAGGAACCAGATGTGCTTGTTGTTGCACGTAAAGGTTCACCACTTATCGTTGGCGTTGGTAGCGACGAATATGTCGTCGCCTCAGATTCAAGCGCAATCGTTGCTCATACAACACAAGCGTTTCACTTGGAAGACGAAACAGTCGCGCGCCTTACGCGTAATTCATTTAGAACTACAACAATCGATAATGTCGAGCTAACTCCGGAAATTAGAGAGCTTGAATACTCCCTTGAGCAAATTGAACTCGGCGAGTTTAAACATTTCATGCTTAAAGAAATTTACGAACAGCCGTTGACCCTCTCGACTTGTATGAAGGGTCGCGTCGATGCAACGAGCGGTCAAGTCATTCTTGGCGGGGTTGCTGAGTTTGCAAATGAACTCGCAAAAGGCAAACGCATACTCTTGCTTGGTCAAGGTACGGCGCTCCATGCAGCAATGATTGGCGAATACCTAATGGAATCGCTGGCGGGGATTCCAGCAGAAGTGGAATACGCAAGTGAGTTCCGATACAGGAACCCAATCGTCGAGGAAGGCACCATAGCAGTTGCCATTAGTCAATCTGGTGAAACAGCAGATACGCTTGCAGCAATTCAAGAAGCAAAGCGGAGAGGGGCACTCTCGCTCGGTGCGGTGAATGTAGTTGGTTCAACAATCTCAAGAGAAACCGATGCTGGCGTCTACCTTAAAGTTGGACCTGAAATCGGAGTGGCTTCGACAAAAGCGTTCGTCGGTCAAGTCGCAGTGCTGACGATGCTTGCTGGGTACATTGGCAGACGACGCCATCTTGCAAAAGAAGAGATGAGCGAACTCCTGTCGCATTTAGAGTCGATTCCACGGCACATTGAAACTGTTCTAGGTGAATCAGACCACATCTTGAATGTTACCAAACGCGTTGTTCACCATGACAACTGGCTCTTCCTAGGTAGGGGGCTCAATTACCCTGTAGCGCTAGAGGGCGCATTGAAACTGAAAGAAATCAGTTACATTCACGCGGAAGGCATGCCGGCTGCTGAAATGAAGCATGGTCCGATTGCATTGATCGATGAGGGCATGCCAGTTGTATTTATCGCGACTCGTGGTAGCCAATATGAAAAAGTCATCGGTAATATCGAAGAGGTAAAATCTCGCGGCGGGCATGTGATTGCTGTCGCGACTGAGGGTGACACAAACATAGCGTCGCATTGCGATGACATTTTCTATGTGCCTGATGTCCCTGAAGCTTTGCAACCACTCATCACAGTTATACCGCTCCAATTGCTTGCGTATCACGCAGCAGTATTGCGAGGGAAAGACGTTGATAAGCCAAGGAACCTTGCAAAATCTGTCACAGTTGAATAGTGTGTGTTGATGCCAATCGCATCAACAAAGAATTGGGTTTGCAAAGGCCTAACAATTGATTTGTTCCAACCCTTACTTGTGGGCATCCTCAATGTCACACCAGATAGTTTTAGTGATGGGGGGCAATTCGTCAATACAGAGCTGGCATTGCAACACGCGCTAAAACTTGTACAAGATGGTGCAGGGATGATTGATGTAGGCGGTGAGTCAACGAGGCCTGGATCAACACGAATCAGTCCAGAGGAGCAAATTAACAGAGTTGTTCCTGTGATTGAACAAATCCGTAAACGCTCACATGTTCCTATCTCAGTAGACACGACATTAGCAGAAGTAGCACGAGTAGCAATCGAAGCGGGCGCAAACGTCATTAACGATGTTGCTTCTGGTACAGAGGATGAAGAAATTTTTACGCTTGCAAGCACGACTGGCGCGGGGCTTGTGTTGATGCATAGGCGACTTCCACCCGAGAAGGATGTGTATAGCCATGAGTATAGGGAGGAACCAGAAAGTGATAACATCGTCGCAGACATCTGCTCTTGGCTGCTCACTAGGGTTGAAGTTGCAAGGTCTCATGGCGTACAGCCTGAGCAGATTGCGCTAGACCCAGGGCTTGGCTTTGGCAAATCAGTTGAACAAAACTGGCAGATTGTGCACCAGACGGAACAATTCGTTCGTTTAGGGTTTCCGGTCTACATGGGAGCGAGTCGAAAGAGTTTCATTGGAGCAACCTACAACATAGATGAACCAAAAGCACGCGATGAGGCGTCAGTAGAGGTCGCCAAGCGAATGGCTTTACAAAGCGCTCATATTTTCAGGGTTCATAATGTCAAGATGCATGGTGAATTGATACAATCTCCCCCTCACAAATCACACACATAGGAGATAGAGTTGTGGCCCTAGAATTTACAGATGACAATTTTCAAAACGAAGTGTTAGATGCTGACCAACCCGTATTGGTTGACTTTTGGGCAGAGTGGTGTGGTCCTTGCCGCATGCTCGCACCAGTCATTGATGAACTTGCAACAGAGTTTGATGGCAAAGCAAAAATAGGCAAAGTTGATATCGACGCAAACAGAGATGCTGCAGTGAACTATGGCATTCAATCTATTCCTAGTATCATCATTTTTAAGAATGGTGAAGTTGTGAATAAGTTCGTTGGGATTTCTCCTAAAGATGATCTCGCTAACGCACTAGAAGCCGCAATGTAAAAAACTTAATGGGGCCGTAGCTCAGTTGGGAGAGCGCTTGCATGGCATGCAAGAGGTCGTCGGTTCAAACCCGATCGGCTCCACTTGATGTTTGACTTGGCAAACTTTGTTTGCCCGTCAACCATCTTCGTACATCCGTAAGCCGTCGCAAGCGACGGCTTTGTGCTTTCTAAAGAAAGCGTCCACCACAATCAACAATCACCGACCAAGTGACTCCGAAGCAGTTTGTTTTTCATTAGACTAGGTGGAATGGCACGCGCAAAAATCATGGCAGGAAGCCCAATGGCAAACAAGTCGCTCTATCGAGCGATTCGTTTTATGGTGCATGATGCATCCATCTTCATTGAACTTGAAAATGGAAAGCGACTACTCATCTTAAGAGAGATTGAAATCGACCGTGCCCGTGAAAAAGCGAATGTTGATGAAGTGTTTGGGTACACAGATTTTATTCCAGATGGTGGCTTGTCCGGGGACAGAGATACCGGAGCGGCTCAGTCAGCTGCTGAGTGCTTGAGACGAAACAACGTCACTGCCGTGATTGCGGACCGCACGCTACCGCTTTTGTATGTTGATGCCATGAAAAAAGCAGGAATTGAAGTTGAACTCGACTCAGAATTCGGTGTGCTGGATCGCAGAGTGAAAGATGAGCAAGAAATCGAATGGCTTAAGCATTCTCAACGCATCACCGAGCAAGTTATGCAAATGGCTTGCGAGACAGTTGGCAATGCAGAAGTGGACAGTAGTGGAGGGCTTATTCACGACGCAAAACCATTGACAAGCGAGCGTGTCCGCCACATGATTGATTTGTTATTGTTAGAACGAGATTTTAAAAACGT
>JAYZCQ010000018.1:0-5619 GCA_036338245.1 Planctomycetota bacterium | reverse complement strand
AAGGGCAGCTTTTGTCGGATAGAGTGGTCTGAACGTATCACACATGACAGCGAGTTCATCCGTCCACTTTGCGCCAAGTGATTTTTCAATTGTGCCAGGGTGTGGTCCGTGTGGAATGCCTTGAGGATGCAAACTAAGCGAACCAGAGTTAATACCTTTCCTCGCTTTGTAGTTGCCTTCAACGTAGTACAGTACTTCGTCACTATCGAGATTGCTGTGGTGATATGGAACAGGAATCGCGAGTTCGTGGAAGTCAAGCATGCGAGGGCAGAATGAACAAATCACAAAGTTATGAGCTTCAAATGTCTGGTGTGTTGGAGGTGGCATGTGTACTTTCCCAACAATCGGAGAAAAGTCATCAATGTTGAAGCAGTAGGGGTAGTAGCAGCCATCCCAACCAACGACATCAAGCGGGTGATAGTCATAAACATATGAGTGAATGCAATTGCGTGCTTTTATACGGACTTCAAAATCGCCGGCTTCGTCATAGGTCAGTGGAAGCGTTGGCAATCGCAAGTCTCTTTCGCAATAAGGTGCGTGTTCAAGAAACTGACTTGTTTTCTTTGAAATGTAACGAGGAGGTGGAAGAATGTGACTGGCGTTCATTGTTTCGATGCAAAGGAAACGATTGTCTGGTCCGTCCTTTGGGGCATCGTTAAACACTATTTTATAAATGACGCCCTTTGGAACAATGATGTAATCCTTATCATGGAACTCAAGCGTTCCCATGCTCGTTTGCATCGTTCCAGTTCCATGATGAATAAACAAGCATTCATCACCACTTCCATTTTTATAGAAGTACTCCATCGGTTCGCTTGGAACACAAACACTCATTTCACAGTCTTCGTTTCCAAACAGAATGATGCGACCAGTCACTGGATCGCCATTTGGTTTCATATCCATCGATTTCAGATGGCGCATTCGCATCACATCTGTTTCAACATATTCTGCCTTAGTTGAATAGAGCGTCTTCCAACCCGTCACTTGCGTGGGAGGGTGAATGTGATACATAGTGGATGTTGGGCCAACGAATCCCTCAGTTCCGAATACTTCCTCAGAATAGAGTTCGCCATCTGGGCGGCGAAACTGTATATGACGTTTTGACGGTATTTCTCCAAGTGAAGTGTAATAAGGCATAACTCGTACCTTATCAGATTGACTTAGAGATTGCCCCTTCGTTCTTGCTCAAGTTCAAGTGCTTCAAACAGTGCCTTAAAGTTGCCTTTTCCAAAGGATTGGCTTCCACGACGGCAAATGATTTCAAAGAACAGCGTTGGCCTGTCTTGAACCGGACGAGTAAAGAGTTGAAGCAAGTAACCTTGATCATCTCTATCAATCAAGATGCCGAGGTCTTGGACAATCTTCTTCTCTTCCTCGATGTCACCAACTCTATCCCAAACGATTTCATAATATTCCTTCGGAATGTCAAGGAAGTTCACGCCGCGTCTTCGCAGTTCAGAAATGGACTGAATTGCGTCGTTAGTTCTAAATGCGAGGTGTTGAACACCGGGTGTGTTGTTGTGCCAATCAAGATATTCTTGAATCTGACTCTTTCGTTTACCTTCAGCAGGTTCATTGATAGGGAATTTAATGAGTCCACCGCCTGATGACATAACTTTTGACATCAATGCTGAATACTCAGTTGAAATGTCGGCATCGTCAAAGTGCTTAAACATTGAAAATTCAAGAACGTTTTCGTACCAATTAACAGCTTTGTCCATGCCATTGAGTTCTACATTTCCAACACAGTGGTCGAGGAATTTTAAACCACATGGATTGTCTTCGTTAAACTTGTTGAGCGGATGCGTCATCGGTGCAAAGCCCGGAAGAATGGTGTTTCCGTGTTTGACATTTGGAAGTGCATAGTCACCTGTTCGTGAAAGGAATGAGTGGATGACTTGACCGTATGTTTTAATTCCCGCACGGGTCACGGTGCCATTGTCGTCTTCAACGGTGTATGGCTTGTATGCTATCTCAGCACCATTTTCAACGGCTCTATTGAACGCTTTTTCTGCATCAAACACAGTGAACGCGATATCTTTAACGCTGTCACCATGAAGCCGGATGTGTTCTTGAGCATCGTGGTCTTTTGAAAGTCCAGTTGTTAAAATAATTCTGATGTTTCCCTGCGTGAGGAGGTAAGAAGCCTGCTCGCGATTGCCAGTGGTTAAATCTTCATACTGAGAGACTTGAAAACCAAACGCATAGGCGTAGTAAAACGATGCTTGTTTTGCATTGCCTACATAGATGCGTACGTGATCGACATCGATGAGATGAAGCGGATCGGTTGATGAAGTTGTTTCAGGAGCCGTTACTTCAACTGGAGTAGTTTGAATTGTTGTTTTAGATGACATCCGAATTATTCCTTTCACTATGTGGAATACCCCATTGTAACGCTCAAAAGCTCGATTTGAAAGTAAAAAGTGGCGAGATTCTCAAGGTCTCGTACAATACGCGGTTATGAGCAATGCCGCGAGTAAATCTAAAACTATTGAGGTTGTCGAGCCCATTGGCGAACGTGTGCTTATCCGCAAGGATGAGGATAGAAAGGTCACCAAGGTCGGCATACACCTACCAGACAAGATTGAGATTCCAACTCTCACAGGACGCGTAGTGACTGTGAGCACCGTTATAGAGAACAACCCTGATTACCCCATAAGTCAATATGACAAGGTGTTGTTTAACCCAAAACAGAGTATTCCAGTCGACTTCGAAGGGGACAATCGTTTGTACGTCGTTCCAATCGAAGATATCGTTGCTGTCTTTAGGCGAGACCCGTGAGTAAAAAAAATTCTGGACTGACAGCTGAGTCAGTCCCACCGTTAAAACGAATTGGAAGTCGCGTTATGCGAGTTCCCGGCTCTAAAAGTTTAACACTTAGAGCGATGACCCTTGGAGCACTTGGTGCTGGCAGGTCTGTACTGCAAACGCCACTTGAATCTGACGATACGCTCCTACTTGCTGAAGCCCTGCAGGCAATTGGCGTAGGCGTCAAGTGGACACCAAACAAATTAGTTTTGCATGGCGTCGATGGCAAGCCAAGGCATGGGGCATCGGTCTATCTTGGAGGTGGCGGTACGCCATCGCGAATGATGATTGCAATTGGAGCGTTGTCAGAAGAACCACTCACTGTTGATGGCGACAGTCGGATGCGAAATCGACCTATTGGCGAGCTCACTGAGTTTCTTACATCTCTGCATGCAAATTGCGAGGGTGACTCGTTGCCTGTGACTGTGAGCAAGGGAGAGTGCGTGGGAGGAACGCTCGACATTCCAGTGACAAAATCAAGTCAGTTTGTCTCTGCGTTGTTATTGATTGCCCCATACTTAAAAGGTGGGCTTACACTTCGCTGCCAAAATCCAGTGACATCTTGTACATATATTGCCTTAACTGTTGAGACGCTCAATACCTTTGGTGTTTCTGCAACATTGGAAAATCATGAAGACTTTGTCGAGATTTTTGTTCCAGAAACACGACTTACGCATAGAGAACTTGAAGTAGAACCGGATGCAAGTTCAGCAGTCTACTTTGCAGCAATTGCTGCAATCCATGAAGGAATGTCAGTGACACTTGAAGGGTTGTGCCTAGATTCATCGCAACCTGACATGGAAGCAATTCGATTGCTTGGCAAGATTGGCGCGACACTTGAAGAGACTGATAACGGAGTCAAAGTTACTGGAACAGGAACGATCCAGTCATTTGGAGACCTGGACGCTTCAGGTTTTCCAGATGCTTCCCTATGTCTTGCTGCAGTCGCTGCATTTGCAGATAGACCTTCAAGAATATATGGCCTTGAAACATTGCCAATCAAAGAATCCGACCGCATTGAGGTGATGGCAAAATCGCTCTCGCTTGCGGGATGTGGCGTTGCATCAAGCGATTCAGACATGCGGATTTCACCGGTTGTTGATGGTTCAGCGCCAATCGCAATCGACCCGATGAACGACCACCGAATTGCGATGTCGATGGCAGTTTTAGGCACAAAAAGGGGCAATGTTTCAATTGTTGCCCCGAACTGTGTTTCAAAAAGTTATCCCACCTTCTGGAAGGACCTTCGTAAAATATACGAAGGTAAAGATGAATCATGACGAACTTTAAGCACTTTGCAAAACTGCTTCTTACATGGAGACTTCGCTTTGTTTGCGGGTTACTGCTTGCTGTAGTGTCAGCTCTTGGATTAGGGGTTGGGCTATTGAGTCTTGGTCCTGCGCTTTCATTGATTTTAGATCCTGAGAATGGCAAAAACCTCATTCAACTTGCTCAAGAACACAACTCATCAAATGCATTTCCAACCATCCCGGACGGATTGATTTCGCTGTTGCCGGATGGTCGCTTCGATGGAGTGCTTTTTATTCTGATTGGACTTGGCGGGCTTACTATTTTTGGTGGTCTTGCAAACTTCCTCCATCAATACATTAGTGCTTGGCTTGCAATGCATGTCGTTGCGAAAGTGCGGTTCAAGGCGTTCACGCACGTTTTGTATATGCCTGTTGCAAAGGTCGCAAGACTTGGATCAAGTGAGTTTGTATCTCGGATTATTCGCGATGCTGAAGCACTTCAAGTTGGCTTACTTGTTCTGATGGGAAGGTCGGTTTCGCAATTCACCAAAGGTATAGTTGCGTTCATTGTTGCGTGTGTGTTTGATTATCGATTAGTCATCATCGCGCTTCTTGTGTTACCCGTTCTTGTCATCACTCTGCAAATCATTGGTCGGCGTGTAAACAAAGGGACGCGGGCATCTTTATCTGCCCAACAAGAACTTCTACGCATTTCAAACGAAGCAGTCCAAGGACTAAAAGCAGTCAAAGTTAACACTGCTGAGTGTACAATTGAAGCAGAGTTTGAAAAGGAAAACGCACAGGTTGTGAAATCTGAAATGAAAGTTCGCGTGATGAGAGCACTCAGTTCCCCACTCATGGAAACGCTAGCGATTCTCGTACTTGGCACGCTCGCTGGTATTGCAGCGCATTCCATCATCGATGGTTCACTTCAGTTTAACCGTTTCTTACTTTCAATTGGTGCATTAGCAGTTGCAGGCAGTGCACTGCGGCCACTCGCTGGGCTCGTTACTGAAATTCAAGCAGCAGAAGCGCCTGCAACACGGTTGATGGAAATCTTGAACTCGATCAAAGAAGAAGACTCTGGAACGGCATCGATGCCAAGTTCCTTCGGCAAAGTTTGTTTTCAGGAGGTCACTTTTACGTATGAAAATAAGGATTTCCCCGCAGTTCAATCTTTCTCTGCTGAAGTTCCAGCAGGTCAGCGAGTTGCTGTTGTAGGACCGAACGGTTCAGGTAAAACGACGTTAGTTTCGTTACTTCCACGACTTCTTTTGCAGCAAGAAGGCAGCATTCTTATTGATAACACAAGCATCAATGATATTAGTCTCAAAGAACTCCGAACGCACGTTGGTGTTGTTACACAGGAAACAGTTTTGTTCCACGGAACAGTTGCTGACAACATTCGATTTGGTACAGATGCAACTGATGAAGAAGTAAAAATTGCTGCGAAGCACGCGCATGCACACGAATTCATTTGTGAACTCGATGGTGGTTACGATGCTCTGGTCTACGAGCAAGGAAAGTCGCTTAGTGGTGGGCAGCGTCAGCGAATTGCAAT
>JAYZCQ010000017.1:0-4797 GCA_036338245.1 Planctomycetota bacterium | reverse complement strand
GTCGATGGTTGCGCCAGTGTCTTCAGTGATTTGACGGATTGTTTTGCCACCAGGACCAATGAGTTTGCCGATCTTCTCTGGGTCGATTGCAATTGAAATCATGCGTGGTGCATATTCACTCATTTCACTTCGTGGTGCTGGGATGCATCCTTCCATTTGGTCAATGATGTCGTGACGACCCTTGCGAGCCATTTCAAAAATCTCTTCAAGTTCTTCAAACCAAAGACCGCGTGCCTTCAGGTCAAGTTGAACGCCGGTGATGCCTGTCTTCGTACCACAAACCTTAAAGTCCATGTCACCGAAGAAGTCTTCTTCGCCAATAATGTCCATTACGCGAATGACTTTGCCTTCGTCGTTACTGAATCGGCCAACACTAATGCCAGCACATGTGCTTTGAATTGGAACGCCTGCGTCCATGAGTGCAAGGCAACCACCGCACACGCTTGCCATTGATGATGAACCGTTTGATTCAGTAATGTCACTGACAAGTCTGATTGTGTAAGGGAACTCTTCAACGTCTGGCAAGATGCCCAAGAGTGAACGTTCTGCAAGTGCGCCATGTCCGATTTCGCGGCGGCCAGGGCCCATGATACGACCTGCTTCACCAACACAGAATGGCGGGAAGTTGTAATGAAGGTAGAACTTCTTCGCGTATTCAGGCATAAGACCATCAACGATTTGTTCATCTCTACCTGTGCCAAGCGTACATGTCACAAGCGATTGTGTTTCACCGCGCTGAAAGAATGCACTGCCGTGCGTTCTTGGGAAAATCTTAGTTTCCATTTCCAAATCGCGGATTTGATTAAACTCACGACCATCTGCACGAGTACTCTCGTCAACGATGAGTTGGCGTGTGCATTTCTTTTCTAGTTTTCTAAATGCTTCTTTTGCTTCACGCTGTGTTTTTTCCGCATTCATGTGTTGTGAGTAAGAACAATCTTCCGGAATCGCAAAGTTAGCTTCGATCATTTCATCGCGAAGTGCGTTGACCGCTTCGTTGCGATCTTCTTTGCCGCCGATTCGGCGTGCTTCAAGCATTTTTTCTTTCACAAGTTCAGTAACTTTTGCCGTTACTTCTTCGCTTGGAAGCGCAAGATCGCCCATGCGTTTTTCAGTTGTGCCTGCTTTTTCAGCAAGTTCATTTTGGAGTTCAAGAATTGGCTTGATACCTTCTTCATAACCAAACTTGATTGCACCCATCACGCATGCTTCATCGACTTGCGCTGCGCCAATTTCAATCATGTTGACGCCGTCACTATGACCTGAAAGAACGAGGTCTAAGTCTGAATACTGCATTTGAGTTTGGGTTGGATTGAGGACATATGTTTCACCGTCATCAGTCATGATTCGGCCAATGCGTACAGTTGCAACCGGACCTTCAAAAGGCGAGTCAGTTAAGCAAAGAGCAGCTGATGCGCCTGTACATGCAATGATGTCCGCGTCGTTTTCACCGTCGTGGCTCATCACCCAAGCTTGAAGCTGACATTCGTCAATGTATCCATCAGGGAAGAGTGGACGAATTGGTCTATCCATCAATCTCATTGTGAGGATTTCTTTTTCGTTTGGTGCGCCTTCGCGTTTTCTAAAGCCGCCGGGGAATTTACCTGCTGCTGATGTGCGTTCTCTATAATCACACTGAAGTGGGAAGAAGTCAAGACCAGGTCTTGGGTTAGATCGCATTGCGGTACACATGACGACTGTGTCGCCGTATGTCACCATCACGCAACCACTTGCTTGCTTTGCAACTTGACCGGTTTCAAATCGCATCATGCGATTACCGATTTCTCGTTCTACGATTATTTTGGTACTCATCGAAGTACTCCTATTGTGTTAGGCAGTTCCGATGCCTTTGCTTGATGTTTCAAGCGACAGAAGACGAGGCATAGGCGTTGACTATGGCTTGTCCACTGCCACCAGTAAAAAGGTTTGCAACGGAACCACGTGTTTCTATCTTGGGTTACTTACGCAAGCCAAGTTTTTGAATTGTGTTTTGATACGCTTCGCGGTTTGTCCTTGAAAGGTAGGAAAGCAGTCTGTTTCGCTTGCCAACCATCATGATGAGGCCTCTCCGTGAGTGATTATCATGTTTGTGGGATTTGAGATGTTCTGTCAACTCCACAATTCGCGTTGTTAAAGAAGCGATTTGTACTTCCGGTGAACCACAATCCTTCTCATGTCGTTTAAAATCTGCTGTTTCAGTCGTCATTGTTTTTTCTTTTCCTCTTTTGATTTGAATCGACTAGTTTACCAAATTTTCACACTTTCAACCACTCATTCCCGCTTGGAATTACAGACCGGAAACCCCAAAATGAGCATAAAAATACTGATTGCAGACAAATTAGCCCCGGAAGGTGCCACATACCTTAAAGGGCAGCCAGAAGTCGAAGTTATTGAAAATACAGGGCTTACAGGCGAATCCCTAGTTCAAGCAATCGCTGACGTCGATGGTGTCATTGTTCGCTCTGCTGTGAAACTACCCCAAGATGTTTTAGACCAAGCATTTAGGAGTGATGACTGCCGCTTAAAAGGTATTGCTAGAGCCGGTGTGGGCGTTGATAACATCGACCTTGAAACAGCAACAAAATACGGCATTGCAGTCATGAATTCTGCCTCAGCAAGCACGATTACAACTGCGGAGCTTGCCTTCGCCCTCATGATTTCTCTTGCCAGAAATGTAGCATCTTCTAATGCCGTCTTTAGAGGTGGTGGCTGGGACCGCTCAGAATATGTCGGCGTTCAACTTGCAGGACGAACTCTTGGCATCGTTGGCATGGGCAGAATTGGTCAAGCAATGGCAAGACGCGCGATTGCCTTTGGCATGGAAGTCATCGGGTTTGACCCATTTATGAATGAGTCCAGTGCACTTGATGGCAATGTTCGCATGCTTGATTCATTCGTTGAACTCATCAGCCAAGTCGATATCGTTTCGTTCCATGTCCCAAAAACTGAAGAAACAGACGGCATGCTTGGAAAAGAAGCGTTCGCAAAAGCAAAAGACGGACTCCTTGTTGTCAATGCAGCTCGTGGTGGCATTGTCAATGAAGAAGCGCTCGTAGAAGCGCTTGATTCAGGAAAGTGTGCAGGCGCAGCAGTTGATGTGTATCACTCAGAACCACCAGCAGATGAGCATCCGTTTAGAAGCCATCCAAAAGTGTTAGCAACACCTCACCTTGGCGCATCGACAGTTGAAGCGCAGGAAGCAGTTGCAGTGAACGCTTGTGCATCACTTCTTCGGTACCTGCGCGGTGAAGGTCTTGAAAGCGCAGTGAACGCTGGCGGGCTTGATCTTGAACTTAACCAACGCCAGCGAACTTATGTTGAACTTGCTACACGCATGATTTTACTTCTTGGAACAGTTGCGAACATTCAAAACACGAAGGAAGTTCATGTTGAACTGTGCGGCAAAGCTACATCGGGCAAAGGCGACACTATTGCACGGTACGCACTTGTTGCTTTGTTACAACAATGTTGTGATGAACCGGTTTCAATTATCAATGTAAGTTCAATTGCTCGCGAACTTGGCGTAAGCGCTACGCACGATGTGGGTCCTGCAGATGCAATTGACGCCATCACGATTCGCACAAAGGGCGAACATGAACACACCATTGAAGGGACAGTTCATGCTGACGGTATGCCTCGCATCACAAACATTGAAGGCAGACAAATTGACATGGTGCCAAGTGGTCACATGATTACGCTCTTTAATTACAACACGCCAGGTATGGTCGGCAAAGTTGGAGAAGTGCTCGGCAAAGCAAAACTCAACATTGACGAGATGATTATTGGCAAGGCAGATGATCATGACATGGCAATGATGATTATTAAAGTGAGTCAGTCGCCAAGCGATGACATCCTCAGTGCACTTGGCTCACTTGATGGTGTAAGTAAAGTCGCTTCTGTACAAGTATCTTAGCTGACTTAATCGAACTCCGATAACCAATCACAGACTGCGTTAACACCTTCTGTAATGTTCTCTTCGCTGCACGCAAACGAGAGTCGAACATGCTCGTCACCGCAACCACCAAAGTCTGTACCTGGAACGACTGCCACACTCGCTTCGTCAAGAAGCGCGGTTGCAAATGACACCGCATCTGTGATTAGAGTTCCACCTGGCGAAGCCTTGCCGTAATAGTGCGACACCTTTGGAAAGGCGTAAAACGCACCAGTTGGTTTTGGGCATTCAACGTTTGGCCACTTAATAATCAAATCATGCATGAGTTTCGCACGTTTTGCAAAGACTTGCCGCATTGACTCAGCATCATCAGTAAGACCAAGTGCGACAGGAATTGCTGCAAATGTAAAACTAGTAATCGATGTGTTGATTTGACTTTGAAGGGTATTCATCGCCTTCGCAACAGCACCGTCATTTCCGGGCGCGCAGGTATACCCGATCCGCCACCCAGTCATCGCAAAAGCTTTTGAAAGGCCGTTAACTGTAATGACGCGGCCAGCAATCTCTGGAATTGCGCCAAAAGAGAGATGCTCAACATCTGTATAAACAAGCCGCTCATAAATTTCGTCACTGATGATGTAGACATCAGGATACTTTTCAAGCATCGCAGCAATGGCCCGAGTTTCTTCAGGCGAATACATTGTGCCACACGGATTGCTTGGCGAGTTAATGAGAATCGCTTTCGTGTTTGGAGTGATTCCTTTTTCAAGTTCATCTGGCGTACATTTGAAATTATTTTCAACAGTTGAAGGCACACCCACCATAACGCCCCCAGCAAGTTCAATCATTGGTTTATAACTCACCCAAGCTGGTGTCGGCACAACCACTTCTTCGCCCTTGTTTGG
>JAYZCQ010000016.1:0-5809 GCA_036338245.1 Planctomycetota bacterium | reverse complement strand
AGGAAAACATTTTTACGAGCTGGACGTCGTGGAATGATTTTCTTTTTCACTTTCATTAGACCTGGTACTGTGAATACACCTGGCCCACGGTTGCCAAGATCTTTCTTGATCATTTTTGACATGCAATCAAACACTGATGCTACTTCCTTGCGTGTGAGACCTGTGTCCGCGGAAATGTCACCGAGAATTTGTGTCTTAGTTCTTGGCTTAACTTCAGTAGTTTTAGCCTTTTTAGTTGTTTTCTTTTTCTTGGCCATGGAATTCGAATCCTTTCATTGGTCCTACTCTACTTGCGTTCTTCCCGCCATCACTGGCGACTCAAAAGACACGCACAACATGGGAATGTACATTCACTAGCATCCTATAACAAGGGATTCACTCAGGAAAATACAGTGTTTTTTGAAAAACTAGGATTTTATAGTCCGATTAAAGTGCAATAATACATGTTCAAAATATTGAATCTTTTCGTAATCTCCACATGTGATTAGCCGATTGGTATCATTCTAGTTTCTCCACTTTTACACCCTATCGAAGAAGAGTACGGAATCAACTCAATGTTTGAATACGATGTATGTATAGTTGGCACAGGTCGCGTTGGATTACCACTAGCCCTCTCACTTATTGAGTCAGGACAGAAGGTCACTGGCGTTGATTTAGACGAAAATTTACGCAATTGCGTGAATGGTGGCAAAATGCCATTCCACGAACCCGGATATGAAGAACTTGTTGCTAGTAAACAACTTCAGATTCAACCAAAACCCGACGATGCTGTTCCCAATAGTGCTGCAGTTGTTATAACTGTGGGAACGCCACTCCATAACCATATTGAGACAGACCTATCACAGATTCAGCGAGTTCTAGCAGGGCTTGGTGCACACTTTAGAAAAGGTCAACTCATCATTTTGCGATCAACAGTTGCTCCGGGAACGACCTCATATGTAAGGAAATGGATTGAACGAAATACTGACTTTACAATCGGCAAAGATTTATACCTTTCATTTTGCCCTGAGCGAATTGCAGAGGGTGTTGCGTACGCTGAACTCCGTTCGCTTCCTCAAATTTGTGGTGCAGAAGACGATACTAGTCGGGACATGGCAGGAGAACTTTTTGGAAGTCTTGCTCCAGAAATCATGAAGACGAATTTCATCACAGCTGAACTAGTCAAACTCTTTAATAATATCTCGCGCTACATCAACTTCGCTGTTGCAAATCAGTTTGCACTCATCGCAGATAACTTTGGTGCAAACATCTATGAAACACGAAGACTTGCAAACCATGATTACCCTCGTTGTAATCTTGCAATGCCAGGGTTTACTGCAGGCACTTGCCTTCGTAAAGACTTTGGCATGATTAATGAATGGAGCCCATATCCAGACATGCTTCTTTCGGCATGGAAGATGAATGAGTTTACGCCAGCAATGCTAGTTGAACAACTCATGCAGCGTACGAAGATTCACGACAACAAAGTCGCGGTTCTTGGATTTACCTTCAAACAAGACACGGATGATATTCGTGATAGTCTTGTTCCGAAGCTCTGTCGTTACATCCAGAGACAACTGCCAATGGAACTCAGGGTCACAGACCACCATCTGCCAGACCCTATTCTTGAACCATCAGCAGCTGAACCTATCAAAAACTGGGCTGTAAGCGATGCTCTTGATGGCATAGATTGTGTGTTCGTTGCAACGAACCATACGGGGTATAAGGACGTACTTATCGAGTTAGGGAAGAAACACCCTGAGGCATGGGTGGCTGACATTTGGAATGTTGGCGGTACAGATCAAATTTATTACCAAGCAGGAATTCTTGCTGGAGAGAAGGTAAATCAATGAAAGTATTACTCACAGGCGGAAGCGGTTTCTTAGGATGTGAACTCTGTAATGAACTGCTTCAAGCAGGCCATGAAGTCGTCGTCCTTGATGACCATTCTAGAGGTAAGCCGGCGCGTCTAGAACAGTTTGGTGACTCCGTTCAACTCGTTGATGGTGATGTTCGCGATTACGACGCTGTACGTAATGCTACTGAAGGTTGCGAAGTCGTCTGGCATCTTGCATACATCAACGGTACGCGTTACTTTTATGAAAAGCCCGACATGGTTCTTGAAGTTGGGATTGAGGGCACGCAAAACACAATCAAAGCAGCACTCGATGCAGACGTTAAACGATATGTACTTGCAAGTACAAGCGAAACGTATAACGAACCATCACACGTTCCAACAACTGAGATTGAACGGCTCATGATTCCTGATGTTACTAACCCAAGGTTCAGTTACGGTGGCGGAAAAATTGCATGCGAGCTCTTGACCCTTCACATTGGTGGATTCCGTGGATTAGAAACAGTCATTTTTAGACCTCATAACTTTATTGGTCCAGACATGGGCTTTGAACATGTTATTCCAGAAATCACAGGCAAAATCATTGCAGCATCAGATGGACTTGCTAAGAGTGAAATCGATTTAGAGATTCAAGGCGATGGTTCAGAGACACGTTCATTCTGTGATGTGACAGATGGTGCTCGAGGGGCATTTCTTGCTGGTGAAAAAGGTGACAACGGTAATATCTACCACATTGGCACTGAAACTGAAGTCACGATTAAGCATCTTGTTGAAACGATTGGAAATGCGTGCGGCGTAAAAGTAAACGTTGTGCCTGGCGAACTCCGCAAGGGCGGAACCTCAAGACGTTGCCCATCAATTGCAAAATTGAGTGAACTTGGTTACACGCCAAAGTACTCATTTGAAGAAGCAGTTAACCGTTGTGTTCAGTGGTATGTTGAATATCACACTTCAAAAGCTAACGCCTAATGTCACTAACTGACAAATCGATTGTTGTGACTGGCGGCAAGGGATTCCTTGGCGGATTTGTATGCCGCGCAATTGAAGAAAAGTGCGGCAAAGCAATCGCAATCGGAAGTAAAGATTACAACCTCATCGATCAATCTGAGGTTCGTAAACTCTATGAAGATTTGAAGCCAGATATTGTTGTGCACCTTGCAGCTGCTTGTGGTGGCATCGGCGCAAACGTTGAAAACCCAGCTCGCTTCTTGTATGAGAACGCAGTGATGGGTTTGATGCTTTTAGAAGAAGGACGCCAATGTGATTTAGGAAAGTTTGTGCTCATTAGCACAACATGTTCCTATCCAAAAGACGCGCCACTTCCACTCAATGAAGATGACATTTGGAGCGGCAAGCCAGTCGGGGCTACAGGTCCCTACGGGATGGCAAAGCGGCTGCTTCACGAAGCGTGTGAAACGTATGGGAGGCAGTATGGACTCCAATGCGTGGTGCTAGTCCCTGCGAATCTTTATGGACCCGAAGACCACTTTGAAGAAGAAAAGAGCCACGTCATTCCAGCAATTATCCGTCGGTATGTCGAAGCAAAAGAAAGCGGCTTAACAGAAGTTTCAAACTGGGGTACTGGAACACCGACTCGCGAGTTTCTTCATGTGAAAGATGCTGCAGAGGCAATCGCACTTGCTGCAGCAACAGAAGTATCAAGTGAACCAATGAACCTTGGCACGGGTTTTGAGACATCGATTTCAGATTTGACAGCCATTATCGCTAACGCTGTTGGTTATGAAGGTGAAGTTGTTTGGGATACTACAAAACCTGATGGTCAACCAAAACGATATCTTGATGTCACAAGAGCAAAAAAACATTTGGGTTTTGAAGCGAAAATCAGTTTAGAAGATGGTATTGCCGAAACGGTTGAGTGGTATAAAAAGAACCGTTAAATCGCATCAAACCCTTTTTGAAGCACATCAAAATACTTCTTGCCAGAAACTTTAATTGAGTATTCGTTGACGAGCAAATCTCTAGCGCGTTTGCCCATTGCTTTTGCTTCGTCAGGGTTGTTGATGAGGTATCTAATCTTTTCTACAAATCCGTCAGTGTCGCCAAGTTCCACCCAGCATCCAACTTCGTTGCCTTCTACTTTCTTTCTGAGTTCAGAATTTTTAGAGGAGAATGCGATAATCGGTCTGCCCACGGAAAGCGAGGTGTAGAGTTTAGAAGGAAAACTTATGCCATCAATCCCTTTTGCAATTGTGACGAGTAATGCATCGCAACAATTTAAGGCATCATTAAACTTATCTTGTGGCGTATAAGGGAGTAGAAGTGTATTAAAAAGTTTCTTCTTTTTAATAGTGTCTTCAATATGCTGACGTTGACCACCAGCTCCAGTGAAGACGAGTCTGAAGTTCTCATCTAGAAGTTGTTCTGCAGCCTCAAGAATCATGTCAAACTCGTAATACAACCCTAAGTTTCCGGAGTAAAGCACAGTAAATGGTTCTATGAGACCGTGCTCATAAGCAAACTCGCTATCCGCTTTAGGCTTTGGCTCAAGCTCATTCGGATCAGCCCAATTTGGAATTACATGAACACGGTCAGGTTCTGGCCCATATGTATTACAAACAAGTTCCTTTGCTGCATCGCTCAAAACGATGACTTGCTCAGCCCGCTGATACATGATTTTGTTACAGAAACGCCAAAACCTGTCTATTAATCCGCCCGTTCGAATTTTACCCACCCAAGCAGCAAGTTCAGGATAAGAGTCATGTAGAAGCACAACATACCGATGTTTTTTGATGAGCGAAATAAATGCGCCAACAAATCCTAAGTAGGGTGGGTTGGTCGTATATAGGTAGATTTCGCCTTTTTTTCGCGGAAGCACATGGAAGAGTGCAAGAGGAATAAGGAATGTAATTGAATTAACAATTCGCCCAATGAATGAATCTTTTGAATAACGAGTGGTCCACATTCGTTTGACATTTACACCATTTTTAAACTCTTCCTTAGGACACTCTTGCCAAGTTTCCTTTGGGCCATATGAAGGTCTGCACGTGATGACTGAAACTTCTGCACCTTGCATTGCAATATTTTCCGCAAGCTCAAATAACAGATGCCCAGTTGATGCGACATCAGGAACGTAATACTGATTTAGAATGACGACTTTCATGGGGCTAAGTTGTGCTGTAACTCTTCTTGGGTGTTCATATTGGTTTCCCCAAATCTTGGGAAAGATGACACTATATCGGCACTTTTCTTCTATTTGATAGTGCGTAGGAGGAAGTATTCGCTAATTTCCTTGCTCTTGCTACCAATTGTGCTAGTTTAAACGAGATGAACGCAATACTCATTTCAGCAATTATGACTATGTCGCCACTGAGCGTTGACCCTTCTCAGAGTTCACTTGAAGGCACGTTTTCACAAATGATGCATATGCCTGGAACGCTCATTGGAGACTACGATGAGAAGACATATCCTGAAGGCACGATGACTAGGCCAGGCGTATGGGGTGGAAGCGGAAATCAACCAATCGACTGCTCAATAGAACCTATTTTTGGTGGTGATTTCGGTGGTCAGATTAACGGTCATTTAGATATCGAATTGGTGAGTGACGAAGTGATGACTCTAAAAGCTATGTCACTAAGCGCTTTTGAAAAAGGGCAACCAATTCCACTCAACGTCATTTTTGAATATGAAACCTTTCGATCAATCACTCCGGATTCGCTATTTGTAGGCGGATTTCCAGTTGAAATTCCTCTTGGAGAGGGAACGATGACATCGCTAGCAATTGATTTACCAGTTGCGTTTGATGTGGCTCTCAAGCCAATCAATGTTGGCGAGTGGTCGATGTACGGGGAAGTTCCTGTCATCATTACGACGAGTTTCACAATTTTTGAAACAGATACTGGTCCATTGCCAACGCCCGGTATTCTTACGATTCAAGGCACGGTCACGTACCTTAATGGCGAACTTTCAATGTACGCAGCATCTTCATGGGATGTTAGCGAGACGATTGAAGACCCG
>JAYZCQ010000015.1:0-21979 GCA_036338245.1 Planctomycetota bacterium | reverse complement strand
CTGCCCGTTCGGATTTCTCGCCTTTCAAGAACTGGGTCAATCTTGACATAAGTTATATCCGCAGAGGCTGAAGTTACGCTAACTTGCTCAACTTGTTCAAGGACTTGGTGCGGCGTTAAATCGTTAACCTGAACAGAAAACAAAAGACAGAATGCGGAACATAGACTCAGCATGTCTTCGCACCCTCAACAAGCTCGGCGAGTTGTTGCCGCGGTTCTTGCAGACAGCCATCACTTTTTGTCAAAGTGATAATGCGAGTGGCTCTCGCTTTCATTTTAGATTGCATGTGGGCACTATCGGCGTCAACAAAATTGTCATAGACATCTGCAAGCTTGATGAGTCGCCCTTCCCAAGGGCCATCGGCTAATTGTTTGTCGTATGCAACTTCACGAATCATTTCTTCAAGTCGCATGTCTTTTGTCATAACCGCAACTAAATCTGCGACTCGACTCCCAAACTGCTCGCATACATCATCGTAATCAACATCACAATCTTCAATGACATCATGCAAAAGTGCCGCTGCAAGAACTTCTTCATCATTGATGTCAAATCGAAGCGAAATTGTCATGGCAACTCGAAAAGGGTGCGCGACGTATGGGGTGCCGTCATTACGGGTTTGGTGTTTGTGCGCGTTTGCTGCAAAACTTGCTGCTTGTTGCCAGAGTGTGTTCATGATTGTTGTCCTAGGGAGAGCAACGCAACAGCGTGCACATCGATTGCATCAACTGTTTGGCAGCCCTCGGTTGTTTTGCCCTGCACGTGAATTGGTGCTCCAAGCAGTGCAGAAACAGATGCGATGATTTCATCGCGAACAGCAGCAATCTTCGGTTCATCGCAGATAACTGTCGCACTCACATTCACAATAGAAAAGTTGAGTGCTTTACTTCGCTCTAATGCATGTTCCAGAAACACCGCAGAAGCTGCGTCTTTATTGGCTTCATCATTGTTTGGAAAATGCGTACCGATGTCCCCATCGCCAATTGCACTGTAGATGGCATCAGTGACTGCGTGTAGTAATACATCACCGTCGCTGTGGGCAACTGTTTGTTTTCCGCATGTAATATTTATGCCACCAAGCATGACACCGTTCCCTGCCTCGAGCCGGTGCCTGTCAAAACCATGTCCTATTCGATAATTCATCAGATTGGCATTGTACCCCCCAAGCCGTAAATGCCGATGTAAGATGACAATGATGCGTCAATTTCACTTAGGTCTAATGTCACTTTTACTTGCTTCTGGCTGCCAAATGTATGTTCCGGGCGGAAATCCGTTTACCGATGGACCAGATAGTGCCACAACGTGGGAATCAACCACAGAAGTCCCTAAAACGCTCACCCTGATTGATACGCGAAGCGGTGAACACCTCTTTGTAATGGAGATTCCTGTCGGACAAAAACTTGTCGTCGATTTTGTCACCGATGGTGGCAATAACGCCGTCATCACACCTGACCTCATGATGTGGGAAGTATTCCCCTCAAGCGTGAAATATGGCCCACTTTCAAACTCGCTCACAGTCCCAGACAGATGGTCACGTAAGATCATCGTAGAGTTAAGGGACTCAGGTGAATATGCTCAGCCAGCAACCGACCGACCTCTTTCCGTTGATGATATTAATGACCAACCAGACTGGTGGTCATCTGAAGGTGGAGAATTAACTGGCTCAGACCCAATCGACGGTTACGACCCGTAACCGAGCATCTCGCTATCCCCGAAATCCTAACCGTTAGTGCCAATGAGCTTTGCGTCTTTGGGTTGCTACAATATGGGTATGTCGACGACACACACAACTGATGCTGATGCTGTATCCCTATCTGGATACATCATTGACCCGCTCTATCAACCCAAAGATGGAAAGATTGACCCAGAAATAGGCATTCCTGGTCAGTTTCCGTATACCCGTGGCGTCCACGAAACCATGTACCGCTCACGCCTTTGGACGATGCGGCAATTTGCAGGATTTGGTTCAGCAGAAGATACAAACGCCAGGTTTAAGTACCTGCTTGAAAATGCGAAAGGCACAAAGACCAACACGGGTCTCTCAACAGCATTTGATTTGCCAACCCTCATGGGGCGAGACAGCAATGACCCACTCTCAACGGGTGAAGTCGGCAGGTGCGGCGTTGCCATTGACACCATCGATGACATGCACCGCTTATATGCAGACATCCCAGTTGGAGAAGTGACCGTCAGTCAAACCATTAATGGACCTGCTTGCGTCATTTGGGCAATGTACCTCGCAATGGCAAAAGAACGAGGTATTGATTGGAACTCACTTGGTGGCACATTGCAGAATGACATTCTCAAAGAGTTCCACTCGCAAAATGAGTTCATCTACCCGCCCGAGGCATCGGTGAAACTCGTAGTAGATACGATTGAATTCGCAACACAGAACACAAAGCGCTGGAATAGCGTTTCCATTTCTGGATATCACATTCGTGAAGCCGGTTCGACTGCAACGCAAGAACTTGCATTCACACTCCGTGATGGCATGGAATATGTTGAAGCATGCATAAAGCGCGGACTCGATGTTGATGATTTTGCACCACGACTGTCATTTTTCTTTAACTCACATAATGAGTTCTTTGAAGAAATTTGCAAACTGCGAGCAGCCCGAAGAATATGGGCAACCGCAATGAAGGAACGGTATGGTGCAAAGAGTGACCGTTCACTGCTTATGCGTACGCACGTTCAAACTGCTGGTTGCTCATTGACCGAACAACAGCCACTGAATAACATTGTTCGGGTTGCATATCAAGCAATGGCTGGCGTGCTTGGCGGATGCCAAAGTTTACATACCGACTCAATGGATGAAACGCTCGGTCTACCAACAGAAACTGCCGTGAGAGTGGCACTCAGAACGCAACAAATTCTCGCACATGAAACCGGTGTTCACCGCACCGTTGACCCTCTCGCTGGCTCTTACTTTGTCGAATCACTTACAGACCAAATGGAATCTGATGCGAATGACATCATCGGTGAAATCGATGGTCTCGGCGGCGTTGTCCCGGGCATTCACAAAGGGTACTTCAGGCGTTCAATTGCTGAAGCGTCATACCGCTTTGGCCAAGAGATGGAAGCTGGAGACCGAATCACCGTTGGCGTCAATGCGTATGAAGATGGCAATAACGACACTCAAGTAGACATCTTGCAGATCCCGCATACAGTTGAATCAACGCAGTGCGAACGATTAGACACATTCCTCAAGGAACGTGACGACGATGCTGCGATGAAAGCACTTGATGCGATACGAGATGCTGCACGAAATGACGAGAACGTCATGCCTTCCCTCGTCGATGGCGCACTTGCTCGTTGCACCCTTGGCGAAATGGTTCAAGCGATGGCTGATGTGTTTGGTCGCTACAGCGGCGGGCCAGAGTGGTAAACTAACCGCATCGTGACACACCAACACCCGAAAGGCACAAGAGATTTTTTTCCTGCAGAACTTGCTGCACTTCATCACATTGAATGTGCATGGCGAACTGCATCGATAAACGCTGGCTTTGAAGAGATTGAAGGTCCAACCTTTGAACATCTCGATTTATACACAGTCAAAAGCGGTGAAGGCATCGTCAGCGAACTCTTCAGTTTTACAAGGGCTGGCGGCGACGTCGATTATGCCCTTAGACCTGAGTTCACGCCGACACTTGCTCGGATGGCAGCGGCGAAGGGGCGTTCCCTTTCGCTTCCAACAAAATGGTTTGGTGTCCCGAGCCATTTCCGTGCGGAACGTCCGCAACGCGGGAGGCTTCGCGAGTTTAAACAGTGGAATGTTGACCTACTTGGAATAGATGCGCCTTCTGCTGATGCTGAAGTCATCGCAACCGCAGTGGTCGCGCTTGATAAACTTGGATTGACTTGCGATGACGTTGTTGTTCGCATCAGCCACCGAAGTGTTGTGACAAGCATGCTGCTTGAAGGCGGGCTTGATGAATCTCAACTAGACCAAGCACTTGCTCTCCTAGATAAAAAAGAAAAGATGGATGACGGCACCTTCGCTGCGAAATTAGACGAAGCGGGGTTACCTGCAAGTGCGTTTGCTCAGTTTGATGGCGATGCGGTTGTATCGCATCCTGACCTTGATGTTCTTCAATCTGAATTAGAACGATGGGGCGTCAGTGATTGGTGTGCATTTGACTTCAGTATTGTTCGGGGTCTTGCTTACTACACAGGCATTGTGTTTGAAATTCATGAACGAAGTGGTGCCGAGCGTGCAATCGCAGGTGGCGGGCGGTATGACAAACTTATCGAAATGTTTGGCGGTCCATCAATGCCAGCAGTTGGCTTTGGAATGGGTGACGTTGTATTGTCACTTGTGTTGAAAGACAAGGGATTGCTTAAAGATGGCGAGGCTTATTTGGAACCACCCGATGTTTTTGTGGTGAGCGCTTCAGATGAAGGAGATGCACTTCTTCCAACCATTACTTCCTCACTAAGAACAAACGGTGTACACACAAGACAGTCATATAAAACGACCCGAAATGTTGGCAAGTTGCTCACTGAGGCAGCAAAAGCCAATGCAAGAAATGTCATCATTCTTGGTGGCGAACTTGAAAAAGGCAATGTCGTTGTCAAAAACCTCGCAAGTGGGGAGCAAGTTGAACTTGCACTTGATTCAGTTGTTGACCACTTTTCATAATGGCTCGCCGCATTCTCATCATGACTGCAGTTGATGCAGAAGCAGACGCCGTTGGAAGCCCAAAGGGTGCGTTTGTTGTCGCAGGCGGTATAGGCCGAACGAATGCTGCAGCATCAACAATGTCTGCCTTACTCAGTGATGGGCCATTCCATTGGATTGTTAACATTGGCGTCGCGGGGGCATGTAAAGATAGCGGACTTTCAATTGGCGATGTTGTAGTTGGCAGTGAAAGCGTGTACATGGAAGAGGGTTTGCAAACTCCTGATGGTTTCCAATCCATTGATGCCATGGGATTCTCGCTTGGAAAGTTTGAAGGTAACAGAGTGCCAGCCGACGCATGGATGGTTGAACAGCTAAATGGCATTGGAACAACTGGTCCAATCGCAACAGTTGCGACGTGCAGCGGAACTGATGAGCTTGCACAGCAAGTCGTTCAGCGAACTGGCGCTATTGCAGAAGCTATGGAAGGTGCAGCAGTTCTACACGTTGCGAATCAGATGAACATCCCTGCAATTGAAGTACGCGTGATTTCAAACACCACTGGCAATCGCGATGAACAAGTTTGGGATTTGCCTCTTGCGTTACAAAAATTGAGTAATGTCACCGAGCAGGTGCTTCAATCACTATGGAAATCGAGCGAATAGCTCAACGTTAATTTAAGATAAACACACATGGACTGGATGACCATCATCATTTTCTCGCTCTACATGCTTTTTGCAGCAGGCTGTGTTTTTGTGACGCTTGTTGGTTTGCCCGGCGGCTGGATTATGGTGACTGGGGCAATTGCAATTGAACTCAGTGACACACTTTGGGGTGGAAGTGACACGTGGGGCTGGCTCACCATTGGTATTTGCATCGGACTTATGATTGTTGGCGAGATCATTGAACTTGTTGCAAGCGGGCTTGGCTCAAAAGTTGGAGGCGGTTCTAACAGAGCAATGTTTGGCGCAATTGTGGGTAGCGTTGTTGGTGCAATACTTGGCACACCGCTGATTCCAATTCCACTCATCGGCACGCTCATCGGGGCAATCCTTGGTGCATTTTTTGGCACTGTACTCGCTGAAATCACTCACAAAGAGCCACCTGAGATGAGTCAGATTGCAAAGTCTGCAACTGGTGCAACGATTGGTCGCATCCTCGGCGTGCTTGGGAAGACGGGTGTTGCATCCATCGTCTGGTGCGTGCTCCTGGTTTCACCATTCGTTGGGAATTAGTAAACTTTTGAGTTAATGCGTGAGTCTAAATATTTCATCGATTGTGGTGAGTCCCTGAGCCACTTTAGCAAATCCATCTGCTTGCAAATTCACCATTCCACGTTCGATTGCTAGATTTCTAAACGCAGTGATTGATGGATTGCCTGCAATTGTATCTCGCAATTCGTCATCCATGATAAGTAGTTCATACAGCCCGATTCGACCTGCATAACCACTACCTCTGCATGACGAGCAGCCAACAGCGTGTGGAATCTCTTTGCAAGAATAGCCCTTTAAGAGTTCCTTCTCTTGGGCAGTTGGTTTTTTCATTTCAACGCACTTAGAACAAACTTTGCGTGCAAGACGTTGAGCCAATACTGCGTTTACTGCAGATGCCACAAGAAATGGTTCGATGCCGATATTGATAAGCCGAGTCATTGAAGACGGTGCGTCGTTTGTGTGAAGTGTTGAGAGCACGAGGTGACCTGTCATCGCTGCTTGTATCGCAGTTGATGCTGTTTCGTAATCACGAATTTCGCCTAGCAATACGACGTCTGGGTCTTGCCTAAGGAGAGCCCGCAACGCTTTTGCAAATGTCATGTCAATTTGCTCATGCACTTGTATTTGAGTAATGCCGTCAAGTTCATACTCAACAGGATCTTCAACCGTCGAGATGTTTAATTGCTCTCGGTCCATCTCTTGGAGTGAAGAGTAAAGCGTGGTGGTTTTACCGCAACCAGTTGGTCCAGTCACGAGAATAATTCCGTGCGGGTTGGATATTTCGTTTTGCCATCGATTGAGTGTTTCTTCTTCGAACCCTAAGTCACTGAGACCAATACGAATGTTTTTGTCATCAAGTATTCGAAGCACAACTTTTTCGCCTTTTGGCGTTGGTACCGTCGATACACGCAAGTCAATCGGTCTGCCCAATACAGTTGCCCGGATTCGTCCATCTTGCGGAATACGCCGCTCGGCAATATCTAAGTTCGCAAGAATCTTAATACGGCTCACGATTGCGTTGTGAATTGATTGCTCTGCATGCATGAGGTCGTGTAAAACGCCATCGATTCGATATCTCATAACCGACTTATCAGCTCTTGGTTCAAAGTGAATGTCAGACGCATTTTCACGAACTGCAGTTTCAATCATTGAACTCACTGTGCTTACAACTGGCGATGAATCTGCGTCAGCTGTGACGGTCTCTAAGTCTAATGAAGAATCCATGCAGTCTTCAACGATGAAAGTGGCATCGTTTTCAGTGACTTCATCGCACTGCTTTTCTAAACACTCTAGTGCAATGCGAAGCGCGCGAGTTGTCACCAGTACTTGGTCGACTTGTTCACCAATAACAAACATGAGGTCGTCGACATGGAACAGGTCTTCTACGGTACTCGCTGCAACTAAAAACTTTCCATCACACTTCAGCGGAATGACGCGGTGTTCAATACACCATGACAAACCAATTCGTTCTACGATTTCGATGGCAATGTCTTCATCTTCAAGTTGGTGGAACGCAAAGCCTGAAACTGTAGCAATGGCTTGCTGCGATTTAGACTCATCTATTCCAGCATCAACAAGGAGGTCACAGAGCGAACGCCCTCTAGCGTTTCTCTGGAGTTGCTTGAATCGAGATTCAATGTCAGGCGTAAACTCGCCGGAGCCATGCAAAATGTTGATGACTTTTTGAGCAAATGATACTTTTGGTTGTTCTGTTGAAGATTGTAGTGGCTTCATTGAATATAACTTTCTGAGGCGAATTGTTCGTAACCATCTAGATAGATAGTTCGCGTTGTTGCGTCTCCGCCTTTACTTGGAATTCTGATGACTACTGAACTTGCGTTTATCTCAGTAAGTTCGACTTTCAGGGAGCCGCCACGAAGCGAAATCTCGTCACCTATTTTGTAAATTTGACCATTGATGTTTGCAAGCGATCGTTTGCCTCTCATCACGGATTGAACCATTAGTTGGCGAGTAGCAAATTCAGCGTCTGCATCTATGTTTTGCTCAACATGCCCTGCATTCATAGTTGGCTCAACTGCTCTTGGTTTTGTGCCAAATGCATGTAATGCGTGGAGTGGACGTTGCCAAAGGTGTATGTCGCCTGACAATCGAGTCGTCATGTTATCTGTCGAGCGGCTTGTCGTTTCAATGAGACTCGCCGTTTTCGCAATTGCATCAACACTGCATATTTGATCCATGAGTGCTTTTGATTCTACGCTCTCCGAGGCTTGTACTGCTGGGACGAATGAACGCATAAACATGAGTTCAGCGAAGAGTGCGATTGCAGCAATCGCTACGAACAACGTTGCGCTGTTGTATTTATGGATGTATTGGAGCGTTGCTGGCATTATTCTTGCTCCTCTTGATGATGAAAAATGAGATGAATCACAAAACGAACGTCTAAGCGATTTACCGATTCACGGTGGATTGTCATTCGTTCGATGCGTGACAAACGATTCATTTGTTCAAGTGATTGAATGAAGGCGTATACGCTTTCAAAACTGCCCGCGATGCTCAAATCAATTGGCATGATTCCATATTCACCGCTGTCTTTAGAACCTGATGTGGTAACTGACTTCATTGTCAATTTATGTGAATTCGCAATATCTGAAACTTGTTCGAGCCAGGCTTCTGCTTCTGGCGAGTTTGGAATGCTCTGCAAAGCTGATTCAGTTGCTTCGTCGATGTCGCTCACCATCGCAATCATGTCCCGGTATTGACTATTGAGTTCTGGAAAGTTTGTAAGTCTACTTGTGTGCACTCTGATTTCACTTGCTGTTTCAGCGACTGCGCTATTGATGGGCTTGTATGCCATCATCCAAGCAGCCATTGGAACTGATGCAAGAAGTAAGAGTAAGGAAATGTAACGCTTTGGTATCGTCATTCGGACACCTCCATAGCAAGTGATGCGCCTCTACTGACTTCCATGTGAATTGCGAACTGTCTTTGTGAATCGACTCGTGTTTCTTGAGCATACTGAAGTGAAACGTTTTCAAAATATGGTGAAACTGAAAGTGATTCGATATACGAAGATATGAGGCTGTCATGCTGGGCGATGCCTAGGAGGGTAATAAACTCCGTGAGATGCACCTCGTCATCCTTCATCACACGCCTTCTAGTTTCAAGACGAATGTCATCGAGCATTGACTCTTCTGGGAGCAACTGTGTCATTTCCCAAAGTAAAATTGAGCGTGGGATGCCATCTAAATGCTGTTCGATTGCTTGCGCTTTTTCAACAGCATCTTTGAGTTCTTTCTGGACTTTGACGTATTCATGTACGCGATGTTGTGCATCATTCCACTGTTTAGCAACTTCCATGCTGTCTTCAGCAACGCTTCGCCAATTCCCCATGCTCACTACGAATGCACCTACTGTTGCAACTGAAATGAGAACGACGAACATGATGCCGAATTTCACAACGCGTTGATCTGTTCGTGCGACGTGCCATGACTTTGGTAGAAAATCATCAAATGGATGTGTCATGCTGCCTCCTTTGAAAAACGTAGGCACATCCCAGCTGCAGTCGTCCATGATGGACCACTCGCACACGCTTCTGCACCATCTATCCAAGCAGAAGGATCTGCAATGTAACCAGCAACACCGAGATTAGATGCAATTGCAGCACACGTTTCAGTGTCACTTGCTGCTGAACCGGAGAAAATGATTCTGTCGACAGCTCTTTGCGGAAACAATGCATCGTGGTGCTGCAGGCAACGACGCAATTCTTGTTCAAGTGGACCATCAATGATTGTGTTTGAAGGCATCATCTCATACAAACCCCGTGGTGCTTGTTCTTGACGCCGTTCAAACTCCCCATCAGGAGTTGCAGACTCTTCACTGCTCACTGGCGTCTGCCAAGGCTTCTCATTCTTTTTAGGATTTAATGCCAACTGCCGAGCGAATACACAATGGCTGCCATGAGCAACCATGATTATTGATGACTGCTCATCTAAATCAATTAGCATTGAAGTGATTTTTTCATCTCCATCTCTTCGATAGAGTTTGTCAAATGCCCTTAATGATGCATGAAGTGGAACTGTAACAGAGAGTACATGAGCACCTTTTGCTTCAAGTTCTTGGACATATTTTTGTGCGACTTGGCCGTTCACACCAACACAGAGCAATTCTTGTTTTGGCGCGTCGCCTGTTCCAACGCCTGTCATTGCAACGCAAACGTGCCTAACTTCGCAATTTTCCCATTCGGGACTTTGCTGCGTGAGTTTGCTTTTAATTTCAGATTCATCTTCGCTGTTTGATACGCGTATGTGTTGTACCAATACATCTGAGGCAGGAATGCTGATGATGCACTCCTTTCCTTTAAATGAGTTTAGCGCCTCCTTCATTCCAATTTCATCATCTCTTGAAACTTCAAGTGCCATATGAAGTGAAGGTTTTTTGCCGCTTGACATCTGCATCATGCGGACAACCTCACTATCAAAGTGCACGCAAATTGGTGGTGCGCTCATACGTCGTGTAAGCCAATGTAGTTTTCCCATAAGAACCTTACTCGGCATACCGATAACGCGACTCAAGTACTAGGGTCTGGTTGTGAGGGTTACGCTAATCAGTTACCTGCATTGACGGAATAGGGGTTGTTATCTGATGAAGCGCACCTTGCTGAAATCTGGAACGATGGGCAAACCGAACACTTTTTTCGGTGCTGGCCAGTACACACTCCATGCCTTACCAATCAATAGGTCACGATGCACAAGAAATGGCGTATCATCGATTTGGGTAGCCACAAACTCATCTGGGTTGCCCCAAAGCCGTCCATCGAGTGAAAAAGCGCTATTGTCACCTGCAAGCATATAGTGGTCTTGGCCAAGTTCGGCGGGCTTTGCAATGTGAGTGCCATATGAAGGTGAGCCGGGCTGCACCAATTCTTCATTTCCTGGTTTTGTGGGATTTTTTATAGCTCTTGAGGGAAGGAGCGATGGTCTGTAATACAAGTCTGTTGCGACTTCTATGTTTGATAAGGAACATGGAGAACCACTAAAGACCCAATCGAATGTTGGAGGGACGATGTCTTGAGACATTGCTTCTTCAACTGGTGTTGAATCAAGTGTGTTGGTTGCTCTCCTTATTCTCGTATCAGGTCCAAATTCATACGCCATTGAAACCACGCGTTTGCGATTAAGAAACAACACAAGTTCTTGGTCAACGTGCCAACACTCCATGCGAATAGGGATATGGGATTGAACGCTCACAGGCGAATAGGCTTCTACTGTGTCAACAACTTCACCGTTATCTCTCGTCATTGTTAACCGGACAATGTTACTCTCGATTGTCCACGTAAAAGTGTGACCTCTTGAATGCAATTCAAAAGATGCTTCCAATGCGTCGCCATCAGGAACAATTGTTGCAGAAACGTTTACGTCTGACGTGGGGTGTTGCCTAACTGCAGGCATCAGCATGTTGTAAGGAACCCAGTCGTCAATAGGAATCTCACTAGTGTCCCACTCTAAAGTTGCCCTACTCGTAGTGTTCGTTCGCCATGAGCGGTCTTGCACATCCCAAGCAGAACTTGGACTCCCCCGCCACGGTTGCCCTCGCCATGGTCGCGATAAGGCAATCGTGTCGATTGGAATGGCATCACTATCTGAGACCGTTCGCCATAACGCTTGCTGCACGTGTTCAGGCTTTCGCTGAATTGCAAATGGCTCATCATCCGTCTTCGCAAAGATGTCACCATCGACAATGGAAATTGTTTCGCCGGGTAGTCCGATGAGTCGCTTGATGTAGTTTGCTGCAAGGCCTTGAGTATCTGTTGGATTCTTAAACACCACGACGTCATAACGGTTTGGTTCAAAAAATGGATACAACGACTTCAACACGAGCACCCTGTCACCCATCTTCGGATCAAGACACTTAGATTCCGTTGCACCAAGAGATTGACGCCTCCCAAGAAGTGGGTCTGAGAACCTGTCTGGAGAATAAGCACGAGCGTTGTCAAAACCAACGGCGAATGTTTGCCCCGTTTGCGAGCTCTGCTTTTGTAAATGCATGCCTCGCAGCGTAGGCGCCATTGAGCCAGTTGGAATCACAAACCCCTCAACGACAAAACCTCTAAACACCATTGCGAGTACGAAAGCAAACAAAAGCGATTGGAATGTTTCAATGTATTGAGGTTGATTTGGATTGGCTTGAATAGATGACATAGTTAACTATTGTCGGTCTCTTTCTTACCTTTTCTTCGACGGCGGCGATTTCTTCTTCGTTTTTTCTTCGGCTGATCGCCTTCGGCAGTCGCTTCCTGCTTGTTCTTTTTCTTGCGGTGCTTGTTTTTCTTTTTCTTCGACTCTTCCTGCTCAAAAAGCGTTTCATACGGTTTTGGACAAGTATCAGGGTCGAGCAGTTCCTCTAACGGCACTGCAATGTGACGTTTGTCATGTTCAAGTTCAACAAGCACAAGTTGCGTGAGAATCTTTCCATCAATCACGATGCCCGGGCCTTCAACTGTTCCGACCCTAGTCTTTTTGTGAGGCAAATTCTTTTTAAGATCACGATATGTTTGGTCTTCATATCGAAGGCAACACATGAGTCTCCCACACCGACCTGAAATCTTCTTTGGATCGAGCGTCTGCTTTTGTTGCTTAGCAGCTCGCATAGAAACAGGCGCAAGGACTTTCAAAAAGTTTTTACAACAACAATGCTGTCCACAACGTTCGTAATCAGCAACTAATCTTGCTTCATCTCTTGCACCCACTTGACGCATTTCAATTCGTGCTGAAAACTTGTCTGCAAGGTCATGCACAAGCGGCCTGAAATCAACTCTGTCTTCACTTAAGTAATAAAACGTAAGAAGCTCTTCGCCCAAAATAGGTTCGACGTCAACGATTTCCATTTCAAGTTGATGCTCCTCGACAAGGCGCTTTGCTTCTTTTCTAAACTCTTGTTTTCGCGATTTGAGCTGTGACATGTGGTTCATGTCATCTCGAGTTGCAATACGCACTATTCTACCATTGGTGTGGAAGGGGAATTTTTTCCCTCCAGACTGTTCGATGTATTGCAACATCTCTTGGCGACTGATTGACTTTCCGCAACCTGAGTTTGAACATGTCGTTGTTAACATCTCAACAAGTTCTGTTCCACGGTGTGTTCTAGCGATGAGTTTTGAACCGCAACCCGCCCGAATATCCCCGCCCTGCTTATATTCACCGACCATTTGCATCGATCCGAATCGAACAACCATGGTCTCAGGAGGAGTTGTTTTCGCAAGCTGCTCTTCAAGCGTGAGTTCATCACGCCTTGTTGGATCTGAGTCTTCTTCAAATACGGGGAGTGGGAAAATTGACATTTGGCAATCGCTATTGCGAATCAACCATCACTTAAGATGAAAGCGATTCGTCGTTTAAAATTTCAATGTCGTCAGGAAGGTTTTCAGTACCATCAGTAGGTGCCTGACCATCTACTGGGTTTATACGCAATTGCTCATCTATTGTATCGGGTTTTTTGCGAGTTTTTAGGTCTTGAAGCGACTTCCGCTGCCGTTTGGTAAACAAGATGCGTATTGGGATTTCACTGAATGGAAGTTCTTCACGCAAGCGATTCATCAAATACCGCTCATACTGCCCTTCAAACAGAGACGGCTGATTCACTACCATCGCAATTGTTGGTGGTTTCGTCGCGATTTGAGAGACGTACAATAATTTTGCGACTGTACCTAAACGCGATGATGGTCCTCTGTCCTTCAGCACTGTTTTTATAAACTCATTCAATCTTGAAGTTGTAACTCGGTGCTCAGACTGCTCCTTCAAGTTAAACGCCATCGTAATGGTGTCTTCAATGCCTTCATTTTCTGTTGAACTGATGAAGACAATTGGTGCGTAATCAATGCCACGCAGTTCTTTAGTCAAGTACTCAAGATAATCTTCTGGGGAAACAGATTCATCAACCATATCCCACTTCGTCACAACAATAACCGTCGGTTTGAATTGCCGCTGCAACTCTTGCGTTAATTTCTTGTCGACTTGAGATACGCGTTCTGTTGCATCAACGAGCAGCAACGCTACATCTGCTCTCCTAATGGATTGGAGCATTCGGCGGTATGCATAATATTCAATATCATCTGCGAAACTTTTTTGTTTACGCAATCCCGCAGTGTCAATCGCAGTAAATGTTCGTTCGCCAATCTGGAACTGCACGTCGACCGCGTCTCTTGTTGTTCCTGCAATCTCAGAAACAATGACTCGGTTCTCCCCAGCAAGTGCATTTACGAGCGATGACTTTCCTGCGTTTCGTTTACCAACAATCGCTAGTTTCAAATCAGCATCTTCAATGTCGGATGTTTCAATGCCTTGAACCCGTTCCCACATTCTGTCATTGAGGTACTGGATGCCATGCCCACTCGTTGAAGAAATGCATGTCGCTTCACCGAGCCCTAGGGCTGCAGCCTCGTGACCGTGCGCTTCCCATTTACGTGAGTCAACCTTACTTGCAACCACGAGCACCTTGTCACCCGCGCCCGCTTTTCGCATCATTTCAGCAACTGTTTCATCAAGGGGCGTAATGCCTGACTGCGAATCAACTAGGAAAATGATGAGATCAGATTTTTCCATTGCTTCCTTGATTTGAAACTCAATGTCACCTGTTAAATCTCTGAGGTCTTTTCCAGCATCATCAATGTGCTCCCCTTCAACTACATAGACGCCCCATCCACCTGTGTCGTGGAGTTCAACGAGGGAGGACTCCGTGCCCTTGGGTGTGTAGGATGGTGCATCCAACTCCAACAGAACGCTAACGCGGTCACGAGTCACGCCAGGAGTTGGGTCAACAATAGATACCCGCCTCTTCGCGAGGCGATTCATGAGGCTCGATTTGCCTACATTTGGCCTGCCGACAATTGCAATGCGAGGTAAAGACATTCCGGTATTATACCAGAATCGGACTCATTTCCATACAATGCCCGTATGTCAACGAATGATGAAAATGGCTTACTTGTTGTGATTTCTGGACCTTCAGGGGTCGGAAAAACAACCATTGTGCACCGTGTCAAAGAGGCATTCAATGCCACTTTCAGTGTTTCTGCGACTACAAGACCCCAAAGCGAATCTGAGGAAGACGGCGTCGACTACTTCTTTATTACTGATGACGCATTTGACCAAATGGTTGGAAAAGGTGAGTTTTTAGAGTTTGCAGAAGTCTTTGGCTGTCATCGGTATGGAACTCCTAAGTTACCTGTACTTCAAGCCATGCAACGTGGCGAAGTCGTCCTTTTGGATATTGACGTCCAAGGCGGTATTCAAGTCTTTGAAAACATGCCAGAATCGCTTCGCATCTTCATAATGCCACCACATGAAGAAGAATTGCTTACGCGATTGCATTCCCGCGGTCGTGATGATGAGGATGCAATCCTTCGCCGCTTCAGAGAGGCAAAACAGGAAATCGTAAAAGCGGAAGGAAGCGGTGCATACAACACCTTCATCATCAATGACGAGTTAGAACTTGCTGTAGCAGAAACAATTGCTGTCATTAAGCAACAACTTGCTGGGCAAACAACGCCATCATGAATCTTGCCCTGCTGCTATGCCTAACCATGTGTACTTCATTGGCACATGCCATTGATAAAGACACAATTTTTGCGAGACACCTTGAACCCATCACTCCAATTGGTGGTGTTCTATATGTACCGCTGTATAGCACTCAAAGTGGCGCGGAGTGGCCCGAACAATTAATGCTTCAATGTTCTAATGGAGAAGTCCTCACCGGATATCTTGGGTGGGTTGAGCCAAATCCATCGCAGGGCAAATGGACCTCAGAAAGCCACCGCATTAGACCAATTATGCAAACAGATTCCTTAGAGGGGCTAAGTTCAAATGATGCACAAAGTGGTCCAGTACTCCTAGTTGAACTTAACGAAACAACTTTTGAAACCATCTCATTTGGCGAATGCACACTCAAGCCGAAATGGATTCAAAAGTTTGACGAGTATCCTCAACTCAACATTGATGAAGAACCAATTGGGGAACACTTGAGCAAGTCGAGCAAAGAAGCTCTTCCCGAACACAATCCGTTTTGCATGTGGCGTTGGGCGTTGCTCGCTTCCTCACAAAATCAAGTAGTCCCTGCAATTGGTTATCCTTCACGAATTGAAGCGCTTGCATCAAGATATACCGATGCGCTTTGGAAAAGCGGATTCAACCGGCTTGCATCAGCAAGCAGAGGAATCGCCGCTTCGTGTAGAGATTTATTGACATTAACGGCATTTGATGACAAACACCAATTCGCTTGTTGGGTTACTAATCAACAACAACTCAATCTTTTGCTTGGCGTAATGGTTGAAGACAGCATCTCAGACGAGGAGTGTGCAGCACGCTGCCTTGCTTGGTCTGAAAACCAAAAGCCATATCTCTACTGGGTAGAACAACTCTTTGGTGATAGTGTAAGGCTTGCATTTGCAAATCCAACGCTAATGCCAATTGTTGCTGCACTTACATGGCAAGAAGTGGACTGCATACCGATGGCTATTGAGATACCACCCAGAGAAATTGAGCGCTTGTCTTATGAAAGAGAATCACGCATAGATCCATCTCTTTTTGGAACTGTGACTCAGGAAACTCAAATTCAATGGCTCACAATTCAGCTCGGCACTCAAGCGGCTTCTCAACCGTTTGTGCCTGAAGTTGTCATTGCAAAAACGCCGGGTGTCATGCTTCCGGAATGTCTGCCATCATGGTCGCTAGATAGCATTCGAAAGTCCATGCCAAATCGATGCTCTGTTAAAACCCGAACGACAGCTGAGTTAAGAAAAGCGCTCGGGAAGTGGGAACTCTTTATTGACTGCTCAGGCTTTAGTGAATCAGCGCCTCCAACACTTCCTATTCGTGAGGCACAGGATGTTCAAGGCGTTGAAGCAGTAACGATTTTCCATAAGGACAGTCAGCAAGTCTTGTGCATAACTCCAACACACGGCGCATTCCAAGAGCCAAGTGGATGCAGCGCATTTGTAACAACCACGGATAGCGGTTGGTATGCAAGGGTTGAACTTCCTGAAAGTTGGATGACAAGTGGAACGCTTTGTTTGTCCGTTGCCAGAACTCATGGTGATTCCAAAACCATCGAAACAACACCGTTGCCATGTGTGCCTTGGCGAATTGAGCCGACTTAAATAGAGATTGACTTAACGCAGTGGGATAAGATTAAAAACTTTCCCGTTCAGTTGCCATCAAACGATAATTAAAATCGTATTTGCCCCATGATGCCAATGACACCAGCCTCATCGTATTTGTCTAGTGAAAGCTGATTTCGACTTTGGTCAAACAAACGAAGTTCGCCGTTGTAGACAACACCGCCGTAGAATGTCAAATCAAAATCGGGCGACACATGGCGAGTTGCTCTAAATGAGAGAGGCCATGATGTTGCTTCGCCCGCTCCGTTCGGTGCAATGCCACTATCGTTTAGTCTGAAACGGCTGTAATCATAAGAAATGCCCACACCAATTGTCCACTCACTGTTAGGTGTCCACACAAGTTCAGCACCCGTTTGACTTCCAAATCGTGAGACAAGGTCACTTGAAATGCGAAGATTTTCGCTTATCTCCCAGTCTAAAACGATGACTGGGAATACATATGGATCATCATGAACTTGTCCCAAGATGCCCGCACCGAATCCGAGAGTGAATGTTGGAGAGTATCGTTGAATAAACCCTGCTGAGCCACCACCGACTAACCCATCAGAGAAATCATGCTCATAACTCGAACGAACTAGACCTGCTGCAAAGAGCGTTTTTTCCTGGTCAATTGAGTGGAACCAAGAAATTGCAAAATCAACGGTGTCGATTGTGCTCCAAGGATTTTGCAATCCAATTCCCGCAACACCTCCAAAATCGTAATCATCTCGCTCAACTTTAAACTTGAACTTCATTGAGTCCTGTTCTGTCATCTTCTTGCTCGATCGAAGTTCAAATCCACCACGAGTTACTCCAATTTCTCCACCATTGTCAATGTTAGTGTTGAACTGGTGCGTAAAGAAAAAGTCTAGTTTAGAATCGAATTCTGCGGCTGCAATCTGAACTGGAAGAAAAATGAGTGGGAGCAAAAGTAATAAGCATTTCATAGTTAAACTCACTGAATATCTGTTGGTAAAGTGTCAATTAGGTTTTGCAGAATGTCATCACATTGGATGCCTTCTGCTTCTGCTTCAAAGTTCAGCATACAACGGTGCCTCAGCGCTGGTAACACCGAGGCGCGAATGTCATCGTAAGACACCGCTGTTCGCCCATCAAGGAGAGATCTCACCTTTCCTGCAAGAACGAGTGTCTGTGCAGCACGAGGTGATGCGCCAAATCTGAAAAATGATTGAACTTGTGGTGTTGCAAGTTGTTCTTCAGGATGTGTCGCAAGAACAATGCGGACTGCGTAATCTTGAACTTGTTGGTCAATCGAAACTTCACGAATGACCTCTTGATATGTAACGATTTGTTCAGCATCAAGGACTGGTTTAACAGTCGGGTTGTGCCCGGAAGTTGTTCGATTCAAAATCTCCATCAATTCGCTTCGATTGGAGTAGCCAACATGAAGTTTGAAAAAGAATCGGTCTAACTGCGCTTCAGGAAGCGGATACGTTCCCTCTTGTTCAATTGGATTTTGAGTTGCCATTACAAAGAATGGTTTCTCAAGCTCGTGCGTTACCCCGCCTACGGTGACAGATTTTTCTTGCATCGCCTCTAAGAGCGCTGACTGCGTCTTTGGCGTTGCCCTATTTATTTCATCAGCAAGCACCATTTGAGAGAACAGAGGACCCTGTTTGAATTCAAAGTTGCGTTGACCTCCAGATTCTACAACAACCGTAGTTCCAGTGATATCAGCTGGCATAAGGTCAGGCGTGAACTGAATTCTCGTAAACTGAAGATGAAGCGCTTCGCTGAGTGAGCGGATGAGCAACGTTTTACCTAAGCCCGGCACGCCTTCAAGTAATGCATGTCCACCCGCAAACAAACTGATGAGCACACCCTCAACAATTGCATCATGACCCACAACGGACTTTTGTATTTCGTCTCGGAGTAATCCATATTGTTGACCAAACGTCTTAGCGGCTTCTTCAAGCGTTATCTTGGAAGACATATCACCACGATACCATACATTCCATAAAAAAAACCCGCGCCAAGAGGAGCAGGTTTTAATGTCTTTTAATTAAAGGAAGAATTATTCCGCTTTCTCAATCATCCAATACTCAATGTCAAGTGGGGTTTGTCTACCAAAGACAGTTGCGAGTACGCGAACGATTCCTTTATCAGGATAGATTTCGTCAACAGTGCCTTCGTGACCCATGAATGGACCATCTTTCACGTTAACATGATCGCCCTTCACAAACTCAAGTTTGACTTCAGTAACTTCTTCAGGTGCTTGTGAGTCGTAGAGCATCTTGTCTACTTCTTCTTCACTCATTGGGGTTGGCTTGCCAGCAGTACCGACAAAGTCACCAACACCTGTAGTTTCTTTAATGAGGAAGAATACATCTTGCGAAATACGTTGATCTACAAGTCCCATTTCTACAAAGATGTATCCAGGATACAACTTCGTTTCAGTAATCTTTGCTTTACCTGTTTTGGTGAGAGTTCTTGTTTTTTCTGTCGGCACCATAATTCTGCCAACGAGATGCTCAACGCCTTCGATTTGAACCTTCTTCTCAAGTGCGCCGCGAACATAATCTTCCTTGTTTGAAGCGACTCGAAGCACAAACCAGTTCATGCCATCTTGAGTTCGTTGTTCTATAGGAACTTCTTGCCCAAATACTTGAGGGTCTGCTGGAGCAGCTTCAACAGCAGTCTCTTCTGCAACAGCCGTTTCAGTTGTTAATTCTTCAACTGAGCTCTCTTCATTTATTACTTCTGCTTCAGTAGCAGTTTCGACAACGTCTTCTTGAACGTTCTCTTCGTGTTGCTCTGAAGATTCAGTTTGTTGTTCGTATTCAGTCATCTGCTTCCCAATTCCTTACGTCGTTTGAAGAACATCCGCCCACTGGAAGAACGCTGAAAAACCTAAATCAGCAACTTGGCAGAAGAGTGCAATAAAGAGCGTTAGCAAAATAACAAGAAAGGTTGAACCAATGATTTCTCGCTTGGATGACCAATTCACTTTTCGCATTTCGCCTTCTGTTGAAATCATAAATTCAACAAACTTTGGCTTACGGCCAATGAGGTAATATCCAATCAATCCGAAGATTGCGATTGCAAGAACTGCAACGCTACCTTGAATATATACCGATTCAAGATTACCAACCTGTACGCCTTGCATTTGGTCCCAAAGCCAAACGACACCCATCATGACAACAAGACCGTAGCCAATCGCTGACATCAGCCTGACCCAGTATCCTTGCCCTTGTTTGTAAATGCCTGCACTCATTGTTGTACCTTCTTTGCGTACTTTCGTTACTGTTTGAATGATTCCTAAACACGCCGGGAGTGACTCGAACACTCAACCTGCGGATTTGGAATCCGCTGCTCTGCCAATTGAGCTACCGGCGTCCTGGCACCTAATGGCATAATTTACTTCCGCTTAATCTTGTGAAGCGTGTGCTTGCGAAGCCTTGGACAGTACTTTTTGTACCCATCCTTGACCTTTTCGTCAATGCCACCCTTCACCCGAATACTTGTCCGGTAGTTCAGATCACCAGTCTCCGTGCATTGGAGCCATACGTATTCTCGATCTTTTGACTTAGCCATTATGTACCCTTTTCGTGTACAAAGAATTGCAAGCAGGGGGGAGAAACTCCCCCTTACCTGCAAAATTAGTTACTCAATAATCTTAGTGACAACACCTGAACCGACTGTTCGACCACCTTCACGAATCGCGAATCGAAGACCTTCTTCCATCGCAATTGGTTTGTTTTCAAGGTCGATTGACATCTTGACATTATCGCCAGGCATGCACATTTCAGCACCGCCCATTAAATCAAGTTTACCAGTCACGTCCGTTGTTCTGAAGTAGAACTGTGGCTTGTAACCACTGAAGAATGGAGTCGCACGACCACCCTCTTCTTTAGTCAAGACGTAAACTTCACCCTCAAACTTTGTGTGAGGCGTGATGCTGCCTGGCTTACAAAGCACTTGGCCGCGTTCAATGTCATCCTTCTCAACACCACGGAGTAGACAACCAACGTTGTCGCCCGCTTGAGCGTCTTCAAGAATCTTCTGGAACATTTCAACGCCAGTAACTGTTGTTTTAGCTGTTTCTTCAGCCAAACCAACGATTTCAACTTCGTCGCCAACTTTAACAAGACCGCGTTCGATACGACCAGTAACAACTGTACCACGGCCTTTAATTGAGAAGACGTCTTCAACTGGCATAAGGAATGCCTGATCGACTGCTCGTTCCGGTTCCGGGATGTAACTGTCACATGCTGCCATCAATTCATCGATTGATGCACATACGGCGTCATCCTTGCCTTCTGATTCAAGTGCTTTTAGAGCTGAACCACGAATCACTGGAATGTCGTCGCCTGGAAAATCGTAACTGCTAAGCAAGTCACGGACTTCCATTTCAACGAGTTCAAGTAGTTCTTCGTCGTCAACCATGTCGCATTTATTCATGTACACAACAAGTGCTGGAACGCCAACTTGACGAGCGAGCAAGATGTGTTCACGAGTTTGTGGCATTGGGCCGTCAGTCGCAGCAACAACGAGAATACCGCCGTCCATTTGAGCAGCACCAGTAATCATATTCTTCACATAGTCAGCGTGACCTGGGCAGTCAACGTGAGCATAGTGACGAGTATCTGATTCATACTCTTGGTGGCTTGTTGCAATAGTAATACCACGAGCTTTTTCTTCTGGTGCATTATCGATTTGATCGAATGCACGAGCATCGCCGAGGCCTTTTGCAGCCTGTCTAGTTGTAATAGCAGCAGTAAGAGTTGTCTTACCGTGGTCAATGTGACCGATTGTGCCAATGTTCACGTGTGGTTTGTTTCGAACAAATGTGTCCTTAGCCATCGTGAGTTCTCCAATTCCAATGGTGGTAGGTGACCTACCGACCTAACCAATTTGTACGCCGGCCATCAACCGACACCATCTCCTTTGTTACTGCAGACCGTCTGCAATAACGCATAATTCCAAAGCCGCCGACGGGATTTGAACCCGTGACCTCACCCTTACCAAGGGTGCGCTCTACCACTGAGCTACGGCGGCATGAGAAACAAATCCTGTCCTTCC
>JAYZCQ010000014.1:0-5653 GCA_036338245.1 Planctomycetota bacterium | reverse complement strand
TTGCCTTATGACTTGCGCCGATTAGCTATACACGAAGCGGTTCGCATCATTAAAGATGAACGCCCACTTACGATGAGTACAGTCAATATGACTCTTAAGGGCGACATTGAAACCATCGTGATTAAAGCGATGGAAAAAGATAGGGACCGGCGGTATCAATCTGCAGCTGAGTTTGGGCAAGATATCGGTCACTTTTTGAACAACGAGCCAATCATTGCACGCCCGCTTTCAATTAGTTATCAACTGAGCTTGTTTACAAAGAAATACAGACGAACTTGTGTGGCAGTTGTGGTTTCGGCACTATCAATTATCCTCGGTTTGATTGGCACAACGTGGGGTATGGTCGAAGCAAATCATCAGCGTAAAATTGCAAATGAACAACGGAACATCGCTGAAGACAGATATGTGATGGCGCTGGAAATGTTACGAGACAATGTAGGCGAAATTTATGACGGCATCGTTAAACTCGACGCAGCCACAGAGGTCAGACGATTTGTCCTTGAAACAGCAAAAGAGAATATGGATAGACTTGAAGCAACTGAAGGACCCAAAGATGACATCTTGGCTCTTCAAGCATTTACTCATAATTTGCATGGCCAATATTACTGGAGTATCAGAGCCGCTAACCTTGACGACCAAACGAAAGCTCTAGAGCATAGGAATAAAGCGTTAGAACTCTATACTGAACTTGTGAATCGCGGTGTTGCCAAGCACAAGTTAGGAGTCGCAACCACGCTGTATAAAATCAGTGATTTTAAAAAAGCAAATGAAGAGTATGCCAAATGTTTAATACTGCTTGATAAGGCAGAAGTTAGTATTGATGAGTTTGTTTTAGAGTTTCCAGAAGAGATACAAGGTCTTCGCAACAAGAGTTCAATTGCCATGGCGAGGTATGATGTGCTCGACAAAATGGGTGAGAACGAAAAGGCGCAAAAAGCAATTGAAGTGGTGCTTGAAGATCGCCGATACAGGGCAAATGCTTCTCCAAGGGACTTGAAACTCAAGCGGGATTACGCAAACGCTTTGCAACGGGCCGGGCACACCGAAACTAAATTAAATAACATCGAAAAAGCTTTTGAGTATCACACGGTTGCTCTCGATATCTTTATTGAACTCACCGAAGCAGAACCAGAAAATAGCAGAGCACGCCGTGACATGGCGTGGCACTATTACTTTCTTAGCACGACGCAAATGGATCTTAATCAAGTCGATGAAGCATTTGTTTCCCTTGACAAGGCTCTATTCACTTTTAGGGACAGGTGTGTGGCATATCCAGCGTCTGCAAATGCAAGAAATGATATTAGAATGTTTCTCGGGGAGTATATGGCCATCTGCGAAAGCAGGAATCAGCAAGAACGAGCTAAGGAAAGGACGAAAAGTATTCTTCTGGTCCTACAGCCGATTGTCGAAGCAAACCTGTATGAAGGGTTAGCTGAGCTGTACAAAGTTGTTGAGGATTATTACAACAGCGTTGCCACATCAGTAGATGCAGGCAACGAGTAAAACGCCGCATTTTTAGACAATAAACAGTGTTTTTACCTTTTTTTGTCGTATTGCGTTCACATTCTTCATTGAACTACATAGAAGGTATTAGAACAGCAAATTATCTAATCTTTTATGAACTTTCAACAATGACTCCCGTAATACTCTTAACTCTTAAAAACTCTCCTCCTTAAGAATTATCTCTCCCCCCTCTCTCCGATTTCCTCCTTCGTGGAGCACGCCCCCTAGCAAACGCTAGGGGGCGTTTGTTTAGGTCATGTCAAATTGTTGTTTGAGTGCTCGGATGCCGCGCTCGTCACCGATGATCGTAAGTTGGTCACCCTCTTCAATAATGGTGCTACCCCGTGGGACAACCATATGACCACGTCTGTGAATGAGTACAACTAGGCATCCATCGGGGAATCCTAAACTGTGAATTGGAGCATCGATTAATGAACTTGTCGCCGAATCTTTTTGAATATTAAGTGAAACAAAGTGATCATCACGCAGCAAGATTTCTTTGAGTTCCTGTCCAGTCTGAGCTTCTAGCCATGTAGGCATAAAGTTTTCTTGTTCAACATGACCTGCAAGTTGAGCAAGAAGTCGAAGATGTTGTGATGGGTCATCCTCTGGACTGACGAGAAAGAAAATGGCATGGATGCTTTCTTTCTCGTGTTGTTCACCGAACGCATCACTCATATCAATAGTGATGCCGTCTTTACTTCGGGCCAGAACCATGAGTGGCTGCTGAATTCCATCAACTCGTAAGTGGGGCAGTGCAACTCCGCCTGTGACTGGCGTTGCACCAGCCTTCGTTCCATGCAAGAAGCCTTCTTCAAGGGATTGTGCTGTGACGGGAACGAGTGAAGAAAGATCTGAAGATGCTTGATTCACAAGCGATTCGAATGTCGAATCGCTTGCTGCTTCTACAAACTGAGCAGTTGCGACGATTTCATCGAAGGGGTCATGCTTTCGCAATCCTTTTTCTTTAAGAATACCCCTAAGTTCAATATCAAGAGCTGCGAAGCGTTTTCTACCAAGACGCTCAAAGATGTGATAAATCGCACCATATCGATCGACTCGTTTTTGACCGTATGCAAAATACCAAATGATGCTGACAACGACTATTCCTGCAGAGAAAATTACTGGAAGCCAACCCATGATGAAGATAATGGCAATGCAAGAGGATGCGCCAACTAACTGAAGCCAAGGATAGAATGGTGTTCTAAAACCTGGGTCATACGAGTCAAGCTTGGTTTCCCTCATGACGATGACAGACAAACACAACAGTGCAAACATTAAGAGTTGGAATGCACTTGCAAGTTTTGCAATCTTTAAGGGATCGAGAAAGATGATGCAAAGTCCAATGATCGCCGATGAAAGGATGATGCCAACGGTCGGAGTTCCTTTCTTGTCAACCTGGTTTAAAAAGCGAGGTAGTAAATGGTCTTTACTCATCGCAAGCGGATAGCGTGACGCACTTAGGATTCCTGCATTTGCAACAGCAAGAAAACCGAGGATGCCCGCAAAGCCCATGATGTATAACCCAGTGTTTGAGCCCGTGATTTGCGCAGCTACAGTTGCAACGGGTGTGTAGTTCGTTTGCGTTCCCGCAGCATCAGTTGTGAGAAAACCATTTTCCCCAAAGCCAACACCACTGACGCCAACCATGACTGTTAGCCCGACGACATAAATAACGAGTGCCATGCCAATTGAAATGAACAGCCCAAGCGGCAGGTTTCGTTCTGGGTTTTTAATTTCGCCTGCAACACTGATGACTTTAGTAATGCCTGCATAACTCAGAAATACTAGACCAGCAGCTGCAAGGAAATTGTTAGAGCCACTCGGGTTCTTGAAGAAATTGTCAAAGTGCTGTGATTTAGCGTCATAGTTGTTTACGATATCCATGCTTCCTGCTGCAAGGAACCAGAATAGCAACAGAAGCAGTATCGAAACAAAAATGATTTGCATCATTGCCGTTTTCTTTGCGCCAAGAATATTGAGCCCTGTAAATAAAGCGAGCAATACGAGTGCGATGATGGTGAACCAAGAATCGTCCATTCCAGTTGGCATAAAGATTTGCAGATATGCACTCATCCCGACGAGCGCAAAGCCGGCTTTCAGAAGCAGAGCGAGCCAAATGCCACAACCGCCAATTGTGCCGACCATCGGCCCTAAACTGCGGTCAAGGAAGTAATAAACTCCACCAGATTTTGGCATTGCGGTACCAAGTTCAATTTTGCATAGCATTGGTGGAATCAGTAGCAGGCCCGCAATGAGGTACGACAGTATGACTGCAGGTCCAGCCATTTGGGTTGCTAAACTAGGTAAGAGAAAAAAGCCGCTGCTTAAGACTGCCCCCGAAGACAATGCAAAAACGCCGATGAGTCCGAGTTCTTTTTTTGTCTTAGTTAGCAAGTTCATAGGCGACTCCACGCTCTCATTATGCAAATTTTACTCAATCGTGCTTCGCCGAACTAGGCTTGAGGCTCTGTCATAGCCATAAAGTCGAGGTGTTCATCAAGTTCTTCCTCGCTCAAAAGGCCTTCTCGCAGGACGCATTCCCTAATTGTTTCACCGCTAGCAAAAGCGTCTTTCGCCAACTTGGCTGCTTTGTCATAGCCAATAATTGGGGCAAGAGCAGTCCCTACCATGAGTGATTGCTCAACTAATCCTTCAGCAATCTCTTTATTCACTTCTAGACCCTCAATGAGTTTTTCATCGAGCATTTGGCATGTATGAGCAAGTAAAACTATAGATTCAATCAATCGTTCTGCAATAAGCGGCATACAAAGGTTGAGTTCAAGTAGCGAGCCAATGCCGCCACTAGCAGCAGAAGTGATTGCTGCATCATTGCCAACGACTTGGCAGTAAACTTGCATTGCAGATTCGCTGATGACAGGATTCACCTTGCCGGGCATAATTGATGAACCAGGCTGAACGGCAGGAAGTGCGAGTTGAAAAAGACCGCAGCGGGGCCCTGAACCGAGCCAGCGAATGTCATTCGCGACTTTAGAAATGCTCGTTGCAATGGTTTTAAGTTCGCCATGAGCTTCTACAACGCAATCTCTTGTCGCTTGGGCTTCAAAGTGATTTGCAGCCTCTTGAAATTTGATTTTTGTCGCTTTCGATAACTCGCGACACACATGTGTCGCAAACTTTGGATGCGTGTTGATTCCAGTGCCGACTGCGGTGCCACCAATTGGCATGTTTTCAGCTAACCGCATCATGGCTCGCTCAGCACGCTTAATGCCGTATTCAATTGCAGCAGCATATCCGGAGAAGATCTGCCCAAGTCTGATTGGAGTTGCGTCCATCAAGTGCGTGCGGCCAACGGTGACAATTTTGTCCCATTTCTTTGCCTTTGCTTTGATACTTTTGTGTAACACCTTGAGTGATGGGATAAGTTGCATTCTAATTTCAACACATGCGGCAATCTGCATTGCAGTTGGGAATGTATCGTTTGAAGATTGCCCCATGTTTACATGGTCGTTTGGGTGAATTGGTTCTTTAGCGCCAATCTTTTGACCCGCAGATTTACAGGCAATGTTTGAAACGACTTCATTCATATTCATGTTTGTCGAAGTGCCAGAACCTGTCTGGAACACGTCGATTGGAAAATGTCGCATCATTCCAATATGCCTTGATTCATCTTCAAGTGCGTCTAGAATTTCATCACATGCGTCAACAATCAGGTGACACCGAGTTGCGTCAAGATGTTTTAGTTTGTTGTTTGCAACGGCAGCACTTCGTTTAAGCAATGCAAATGCAGCAATGACAGGTGCAGGCAAAGGTCTTCCTGAAATAGGGAAGTTCAATACAGCTCTTTGAGTAGTTGCGCCATACAAGGCAATTGAAGGCACTTGCATCATTCCCATTGAATCAGACTCAGTTCTCGTTCGCATTGTTTTCTTTGCCATTGTTTAAGAATTACTTTCTTCGTTGCTTTCTGTTGTGGTAGTCGGAGCAATGTCGAGCAAATCTAACTGTTGATGATTGAGTGTAGATTCGAATCGGCTTTTGATTTGCTGAAGGATGACATCAGCAACCGCTTGATTGGACTCTTTGAGTTCAAGCCATGCATTTATCCAAGGTTCAGGTGATGGCATAGCGTCTGCAGCAGCATCCCAAGCAGATGCAAAGATTGCAGCGCGGAATCTCAACGCAAGCA
>JAYZCQ010000013.1:0-4331 GCA_036338245.1 Planctomycetota bacterium | reverse complement strand
CCGGCAAACACGACTTCTTCAGCCAGTGACAAATCTTGTTTTTGTTGTGTGTCTTCCTTCCCTAAAGCTGTTTCGCCAAACCCAACTGAGAGCGCTTCATTAGGGCAAGCGTCGACGCAATCCATAATCTTCATACACCCTGAGTCGATGACCATTTTGTGAATGTTGACTTCTTCATGCACGCGTACATTCGATGTACAAGCAGCAGTGCACTTGCCACATTGACCACAATTGTCGTTGACTCTAATTCGTAAGGGTGACGCTTTATCAAGTGGTTTAAAGAAACCGCCATACGGGCACCCGTATGAGCAGAATCCTTTTGCGCCTAAAACATACACTACTAGAAAGCCACAAATGAATAAAAACGGAATAGCAATGTGCGTCGGCGGAAATGTATTCCAAAACTCAGTTGTCGTGAGATGTGTTGTAAGTTCCGGCCACTGCAACTCTGGCTTTGTTACTGGCGCAACAGCAAGTCGATAAAAGAGCGGCCAAATAAACATGTAAACACCAAGTGCAAATGGGAACCACATGAGCAATCGCGAGCGAAACGGTTTTGGGCGAATCCCAATTTTGCGAAGTAGCCAATAACAACCATCTTGCAATAAGACGACATGGCACCCCCACCCACAAAACCAACGCCCAAAGACGAACGTAGAAATCATCGCAAGGATAAAGAAAATCGCGCCAGCGTTAATGACCCCGTTCTTAACTAACTCCATACCTTCTGACGGTTCAATAGGTGTTAATGTTGCGCCACCAAACCAACCATACTTTTTACTGAGCGCCCAAAGCACGATATGCGCAATAATGAGAAGTTGGACTATCCACAGAACAGTCCATCGTCTTTTGTAATTTTTGTTTCGTAAGACGGGTAAAGATACATCAGCACTCATATTGCTTGTAACCATGCACTACTACTCTAACACAAACTTTTAACTTGCCAATAAATCTGACTGAAGTTGTGTTTCAAGAGTCTCTTGAATCTTTTGAAGCGCTTTAATCTGGATTTGCCTGATGCACTCTTTCGATACACCCATTTGTTGACCCGCTTTCGATAGCGTAAGTAACGGTGGATTATGACCAGCATGAAGTCCAAAGCGCCACCTGAGCACATCTTGTTCGCGTGATGTCAGTTCTTTGTCTGCAACACGAATTGCAAGTCTAACTTTTTCTAACAACTCGGCTGAAACTGAAACATCTTGCTCAACTTGAGGAAGAAAGTCTGGTTGAGAATCGTCATCAAGGCGAACAGCGTGTTTATGTTTCAATTGAAGTGAGCCAAATCGGTTAAATGCGGTGCTTAACGCCCTACATGCATATGTTGAGAATTTGTATCCAAGTTCTGGGTCAAATCTGTCTACGCTTTTACATAGAGCGATGTTGCCCTCTGCGACTAAATCAGCATACTCACCAAATGCCCAAGACCGCTTCGCCATTGCCAGAACGAGCGCAAGATTACATTCGACAATGTGTTCTCGTTTTTCTTGCGCTACGCTGTGCCAATGGAGAAGCGAATCAAGATCTTTGTTGGAATGTTTTGACTTTTTACACAGTTTCTTTTGCAATTTTGATACACGCATTCGAGCGTAGTTGTACTGCCTAAAAAGAATCTGCTCCTGTTCTCTTGAAAGGAGCATCTGACGTTTTTTTCTGTTTGGAGTGACTTCACAATCAATCGCAGGACAGTACCAAGAAGTTGAGTTTCTTGGTACATCATCAACGTCATCAAAAAGGAGAGCCTGTGCATGCTTGCGCCGGAGAAGTGGTGAAGGAACAAAGAACACAGTTTCGGAGAGAATTTGTTCAATCAATGCTCGTTCTGATTTAGAACGGCTGTGATTGCTTTTTGGCGCAAGAGACGAAGATGTGACCTGCTTTTGATTGTGCTTAGTCGGATGAGACATTTGAATTGTTCCCCCGTGTTTGAAAGAAATGACTACGCAATGACGCATAGCACTCCCTCCTACGAGGTTCAATTCAAAGTGCGAATCGATTTTTGGCTTTTTTATTGCTTTTTCTTGAAAAGGCTTTTTATTGAGCTAAAAACTCACTCTGGCTCATCGCCAGATAGGTCATAAACCCAGTCTTCCATCGCTCGATCCCATGAAAGGATTTCGCCATCTTGGAAGAACAAGCCCAATTCTTTGGTTGCGGCTTCAGGGCTGTCAGAGCCATGAATGAGGTTAAAACTGTTGGAAACACCAAAATCGCCGCGAATCGTGCCCGAAGCAGCTTGAGAACCAAAGGTAGCACCCATCATTGCCCTGCATATCGCAATCGCTCCGACACCTTCAAGAGCAAGCACAAGAACTGGTGAACTTGTCATAAAGCTCACTAAACCCGTATAAAACGGCTTTTCTGTGTGTGCCGCATAGTGCTCTGCTGCAAGTTCTGGTGTGATTTGCATCATTTTTGCACCAACGACTTTCAATCCCTTTTCTTCAAAACGGGAAATGATTTGACCCATCAGCCCTCTTTGTACGGCGTCTGGCTTAAGAATAATGAGCGTTTGTTCCATCTGAAAATTTCCTTCGTTTCTGAGTGTGAAAAAGTGCCCTCAAGAGGGAGAAGGATACCAAAAACAGTTAATTTCAACCACTCCTGCATGACTTTTTGAGTATTCTGCTACTACTTGGGTACGGATGCCCAATCTCAACCAAACTGATGAAATTGGACAGAATGGATTATGCCCAACGTCAAATCTCAAAAAACTAAGAAGAAGAAATCACGTGCAAAAGTGACTGCTGAAACGATGGCTGCAGGCCAGCGTGACATTTCGGTCAGCGAATTCTTTGCAAAAAACAGACACCTACTCGGGTTTGATAATCCGAGAAAGGCGATGCTTACTGCCATAAAGGAAGCTGTTGATAACGCCCTCGACGCCGCTGAAGAAGCGGGCATCTTGCCCGACATTTACGTCGAAGTCATGCAGCAAACTGAAACTCGCTTTAAGTTAACAATTCGTGATAATGGCCCTGGCATCGTAAAGTCGCAAATCGAAAACATTTTCGGAAAACTCTTATACGGTTCAAAGTTCCACCGCCTCAAAATGAGTCGTGGCCAACAAGGCATTGGCATTTCAGCAGCAGGCATGTACGGACTCATGACAACGGGTAAGCCAGTCATGATTATCTCCAAGACTGGGAAGAATAAACCTGCGCACGAAGTCGTTCTGAAGATGGACACATCGAAGAACCGTCCCACAATTATCAGTGATGAAGAGCATCCTGAAGATGACAAACTCTTTAAAGATGGACATGGCACACAAGTGGCTATCGAACTTGAAGGGAAATATCAAAAGGGTCGTCAATCTATTGACGAATATCTTGAACAAACTGCAATCGCAAACCCACATGCAAGCATCACGTACGTCACACCAAACAATGAAACAATAGAGTTCCCTCGTGCAATCAATGAGTTGCCTGAAGAACCCAAAGAGATTAAACCTCACCCGAAAGGCATCGAACTGGGCACGCTGATTCAAATGCTTGAACGCACAGAGGCCAAACAGTTGAGCGGTTTCTTAACTGGTGATTTTTGCAGAGTTGGCTCAACAAAAGCACGAGAAATTGCGAAAGGCGCAGGACTCACCGGACAAACGTGGGTGAAGACGATTGGGCATGATGACGCAGAGCGTTTGTATCGCTCAATCCAAAACACACGCATCATTGCCCCAAACACTGATTGCCTTGTGCCTATCGGTTCCAAAGCGCTTCTTGCAGGACTCCTTAAGGAAGTTCAAGCAGAGTTTTTCGCAGCATCAACTAGACCGCCGAACGTTTACCGCGGCAATCCATTTCAAATTGAAGTTGCAATTGGATATGGTGGTGGACTTGGACGAGATGATTCTGCGAAAGTACTGCGATTTGCAAACAGAGTTCCGCTGCTATATTCCCAATCGAGTTGTTGTTCATTCAAGGCGGTTGCTGAAACGTCTTGGAAAAATTATGGGCTAACGCAACCTAGAAATTCGATTCCATCGGGTCCACTTGTTGTCATGGTGCACATGATTAGTGTCTGGGTTCCATTTACAAGTGAATCAAAAGAAGCGATTGCAGATTACGATGAGATTCGTAAAGAAATGAAACTTGCACTGCAAGAGTGTGGCCGCAAGCTTGGTACATATCTTCGAAGACGCAAGCGCATGGCTCGCGAAGGCGAACGCAGAAGCGTCTTTGAACGATACATAGGTGAGATTTCTAGAAGTTGCAATGCAATCACTGGAACAGATGCTGACAAACTTTATAAAGCCCTCATGAAACAGGCGAAGCGAAAGACTGAAGAAGCTGACGCACTACTCGATGATGAAGGCAATCCCGTTGATGATG
>JAYZCQ010000012.1:0-24703 GCA_036338245.1 Planctomycetota bacterium | reverse complement strand
CAACGAAGAATTACTCCAAGAGTGCGACACTGTGAACGATCCCGAAGATGAGCTAGACAGTGAAGGATTCGACTTCATCGATAGAGTGACTGATTTTCAACGCTTGCTTGCACCTCCGCCGCAAACACCACGAAACGGCATGAGCGGCGAAGTGATATTCAACCAAATTGGATGCATTGATTGTCATACTAAAACATTTGTCACTTCCGAAGATAACTCCATTATGGAACCCCTTCGCGGCCAAACAATTCACCCCTATTCAGACTTCTTACTGCATGACATGGGCATTTCTGGCGATGGCATTGCTCAAGGAGGTGCAACGGGCAGAGAACTTAAAACACCTCCGCTATGGGGACTCGCATATCGCACCCCCCTTTGGCATGATGGTCGAATTGACATCGGCAACTTTGAAGTACGCATGAATGCAACGATAAATGAACATGGTTCATTCGGTTCACAAGGTCAAACTTCAACAAGTGCATTTAACAAGTTAAGTCCAATAGAACAATCACAACTATTCGCATTCTTAAAATCACTAGGCCAAGTTGAGTTCGATGGAGACAGTGATGGCGATGTTGAACTAGATGATTTCCATGGCTACTCTGACACAATTGGATTTCGTAGTTGCTTTGAAGTTGAGACAACACCCGATGACCCCTGTGCGATACATGACATTAACCAAGACGGTATCGTGAATCTTGACGACTTTGATTTGTTTGTCGTTGCATTTGATGATGAACTTGCTGATTGCAATGAAAATGGAACTACAGACATGCTAGACATTCTTTTGGGTGCTGATGACAATAACAACAACGGTATACTTGATTACTGCGAAACTTGTTTAGGCGATGTTAATGGCGATAATGCACTGAACGTCGGTGATATTCTTGCTATTATTGATGCTTGGGGATTGTGTGATGGGTGTGCTGCTGATGTGAATTCAGATGGCACAGTTAACGTGACTGATTTACTCTTTATCGTAGGGAATTGGGGCCCATGCTAATGATTACAACAACACTCACTCTCTCGACTATCTTTCTTGCTGGCGGCTTTGCCGAATACGTTGACCAAACGGGTCAAAGACTCGTCGCAGATCCTTCACTTGGCTCAAATGATGTCGAAGAAAAAGATTACGCCTGGGCAGACATCGACAAGGATGGAGACATTGACCTAGTTTGTGTTCGCAAAGAACCGTTCACTTCAACAGGTCGAGCGAGGAACGTATTGTTCATGAACGAAAACGGTGTACTCGTTGATCGTACTGAGCAATATGCAATTGCTTCTGATGTCCAAGGTGATGAAGGGTTCTTAACACCAACGAATGACCGTGATGTCATCATTCATGATGTCAATGGCGACACATGGTTAGACATGGTGACTGTAACAACACTCACTGATTACGATGAAAAACATCTGTCACATCCAAGGGTGTACATCAATCTTGGTGAGATTGATGGCAAGTGGCAAGGGTTTAGATTTGAAAATGACCGCATTCCAGAGATGCATAGAAGCGCAGGCCCACGCTTCTGCAGTCTTGCAATCGAAGACGTAACTGGCGATGGACACCCTGACATGTACTTCGGCGACTATGACAGCGGCACAACTCAAGTCTACGACTATAACAACCGCCTACTTGTCAATGATGGCAAGGGTTATTTCACAGACGAGAGCACGAGCAGAATGACTGATGAAATGCTGCTATCTGCGTTCGGCGCAGCAAGTGAAATGGCAGACATGAATGGCGATGGCGTCCTTGACATTGTGAAACAAACATCACTCAACCCGCCACAACACATCGCCATTACATACAACAATCCAAACAATGAAGGTTTCTTTAATGGTTATGACATTGTTGACGAATTGGCGCCTTACTTTGTCACCGTTGGCGACCTCAATGGCGATGGTAGACAAGACCTCGTTGTCGTAGATGATGGTTCAGATCACTATTATCTCAACACAGGAAACGGTGGCGACGGATTTGCTAACTTTGATATACATACATTTGAAGACTCCGGCGGTTTCGGCGGCAACGCCATCATTCGCGACCTCAATAACGACGGTCACCAAGATGTCATCATCACTGATGTAGATGTTGATATTTCTGGCTGTAGCAGGGATACGCTTATCTATAGAAACCTTGGCAATACACCGAACGTTTCCTTCTCTAAACAAAACGCTGGGATTCCTGACAACTACTTGCTTGGCGTTCACGATGTTGCAGTCTTTGACATCAATGGCGATGGTTGGCTAGACCTCGTAATGGGTCGATGCAATACCACTGAAATTTGGATGCAAGACATCCCCACTGGAATTGTCTTCTCTTATCCGAATGGACTGCCAGGTTTTATCTCACCGAATCAACCCCATGTGTTCTCAGTTAATACGGAACTCATCGGTGAAGGAACCATTGATCCATTAAACGCATCTATTACCGTTGTCGTAGATGGTGATGAATCGACATACCAAATGTCTCAGCAATCTAAAACTCTCTTTGAAGCAACAATTCCTCCAATAGATTGTGCCGTAGAGACTTCATTCAAGATTTCTGTTGCGCTGACAAATGGCACGACATACAGTGACCCCCCCGCAGGCTATTACGGGATTACTATTGGCGAAGGCACTGAATTGCAATTCAGAGATGAAATCGAAGGTGATGTATCTGGCTGGTCAGTTGTTGACAGCGACACCCTTGAAACCGGAACGTGGGAACAGGCAGACCCTAACGGAACAATCTTTAGCACCAGTCTTGCTGCTCCTGAAGACGATGCAACGGGTGGTTCGCAAAATGTCATGTGCTTTGTCACGCAGAATGGAGAACCTGGCGGTTCAGTTGGCATTGCTGATGTTGATGATGGTTCTACTATGCTCATCTCTCCCGTCTTTGACATGGAAGGCACTGATGGATTGTTTTCATATGCTCGCTGGCACTTTGACAGTCAGCAAACCGACACCCTTCAAACGCTCATCAGTAATGACGATGGAAACTCATGGACACTCGTTGAAGAAACGCTTGGCACAAATGCTGAATGGAATGTTTCATCTTTCCAAGTGGGCCAATTTATTGAGCCAACTGCTACCGTGAGAATTGCATTCCGCGCTACAGATGCTGACCCACAATCTATTATTGAATCTGGCATTGATAATGTTCAATTGGAAACAATTGTCTGCGGCGATGAAGTCTGCGAGGGCGATGTCACTGGTGATTTCGCTGTCAATATTTCTGACATCCTTGCTGTCATTGGTGCTTGGGGAAGCGATGACCCAGATTTCGATGTCGATGGGGACGGATTCATTGGGATTGGCGATGTACTTGCCATCATTAACAACTGGGGCGATTGTGGGTAAACCACCGAAAATCGACCTATAAAACGCAACTGTATGGGTTTTTGCTCGTATTTATTAAAAGAAACAGTTCGAGTTTCGCCGTTTATGTGTCACAATACGACATTCAAAAGAGAGGTTTCCCCATATGAAGCGTGTTTTCGCAATTACAGCTTTAGCCAGTCTCATGATTCCAGCAAGCATCATGATTGGTCACACCGACGACCCTAAAATTAGGGATTTGCAACCTTCCTATAAAGGCAAGGGATACAAAGCGAGTGACCCAAGTTCATCTTTAGCAATTGGCTTTGATGCGGAAAATGTACAACTCCAAAGTTGGCTTACGCTCGGCGATTTGGGTGGTGCTGATTCAGGCAACGATTGCTGGGGTTACGTTTCTCCTTCTGGTCGTGAATATGCACTAATGGGCACAAGTAGCGGTACCGCCTTTGTTGAAATCACCAATCCGGGAAATCCAATTATTATTGATATCAAATCAGGGCCAAACAGTCTGTGGCGTGACATCAAAACATATCAGCATTTTGCATATGCGGTCAGTGAAGGCGGCGGCGGCATCCAAGTATTTGACATGGGTAATATCGACAATGGTGTTGTATCCCAACTCAATTCGGCAGGCTCAAGCAACACACACAATGTTGCAATCGATACCACAAGCGGCTTCCTTTACCGAACTGGTGGCGCTGGCAGCGGCTTGCTTATTTATGATTTGTCGAATCCTGCTACCCCGACTCAGGTAGGTAGTTGGACAGACATTTACGTTCACGACGCTCAAATTGTGACCTATACAGATGGCCCATATGCAGGCAGACAGATTGCCTTTTGTTGTGGCGGCTACAGTGGTGGTTGGGGAAACCCCGGTTTAACAATTGTTGATGTCACAAACAAATCAAATACATTTGTTGTAGGTGAAGTAAGTTACTCTGGCGCAAGTTACTCACACCAAGGTTGGCTTTCAGAAGATAGAAAGTATTTCTATCACAACGATGAACTCGATGAGCAAAACGGTGGCGGGCAAACGAACACTCGCATTTTCAATGTAGAAGATTTAGAGAACCCTGCATTCGTTGGTTCATTTTCAAGTGGCTCATCAGCAGTCGATCATAACTTGTACACGCACAACGGGAAAATTTACGAGGCAAATTACCGAAGTGGACTCAGAGTTTTTGATGCTAGTGATCCCGAAAACCCCACTCCATTTGCACATTTTGATACTTACGAACAAAATGACAATCCAAGTTTCAATGGTCTTTGGAGTTGCTACCCTTACTTCCCAAGTGGAACTGTCATTGGTAGCGACTTAGAAAAAGGCTTGTTTGTTTGGACTGTTGAAATTCCAAACCCATGCGAACAGCCGCTACCTCAATGTTCAGATGACATTGATGGCGACGGCGATGTTGGCGTTGGAGATGTCCTCTCTGTCATTGACAACTGGGGTGCATGTGGGGACGGCACTTTCCGACCAACTGGCGATGTCGATGACAACTGCTGCGTGAATGTTGGCGACATACTTCACCTCATTAGTAACTGGGGAGAAGAATGTATTATCACCGGTTCATGTTGTATGCAAGACTTCACATGTGCTGAATACTCTGAAACTCAATGTTCAGAACTTGGTGGCTCATACATGGGTGACAACACAAACTGCGATTCAACGAATTGCCCAGGAGCTGGTGATGAATGCAAAATTGCATTAACAGCAGCACTTGGCGAGAACCCCTTTGAAACAACGACTGCCACACCAAGTTCACCTCAACCAGATGATAATCAATGCGAAGGCACTTATCTTTCTTGGGATAACTCACAAGATATCTGGTTTGCTTGGGAAGCAGAGTTCTCCGGCAATGCATACTTCACAACCTGTGACAACAACAGTTATGACACTTCAATGGTTCTTTATGAAGGCGATTGTGGAAACCAAGTCACCTGTAATGGTGATGGTCAAGGCGGAAACGATTGTCAAGCGTATTACTCCTCATTTGATTACAACGTCTCTGAGGGGGAAATGTACTTCATCCGAATTGGTGGTTGGCAAGGCGCGAACGGCTCAGGCACGCTCACAATCGAGTAACATCAACACATGCTTGCACTGCTTTGCATCTCATTGATTGCACAAGACGCTAGTGCGCAATCTTTTTCTGAGAACGAATGGAAAGTCATTCGCTCACTGAGCCCAGCAGTTTTACAGACAGATACGACGAATGCTTTTGAAACCAATAAAGAAGCAGCAATTCTTGGGCAGCACCTCTTTTTTGAGAAGAGACTCTCATCCAACGGTGAAGTGTCATGTGCTACTTGCCACATCCCAGAAAAATATTTCACCGATGGCTTAAGCGTATCTCAAGGCATCAAGCCACTCGAACGGAACACGCCCACAGTGTTGAACTCAGCACATCAACGTTGGTTTTTTTGGGATGGAAGAACAGACGCCCTTTGGGGTCAACCGATTCAAACCATTGAGCATCCAAGCGAAATGGGCATGAGTCGCATGGACGCATTGGAACTTATTCAAAAGGACGAGTTACTGAGCACGCAATGGACATCCGTTTTTGGCGCAATGGACTCTCAAGCAGTTGATGCAAATGCTGTGAAAATGGCAAAGGCAATTGCTGCATATATCACGCAGTTAGTCGCAACGGACTCACCCTTTGATCTATTTATAGGTGGAGACAAAGATGCAATCTCCGAGTCAGCGAAACGAGGACTCCATTTTTTCATCTCTGACGGTGGATGTTTACGGTGTCACTTTGGCCCGTGGTTTACTGACGGCTCTTTTCATTCTGTTGGCATTCCGCCATTGAACGGCGGACCGCTAACAGATAGCGGTCGGTATGGCGCGATTGACTCTCTTAAGCAAACAGAGTTCGGTGCAGGTAGCAAGTTCAGTGATGACAAGGACAGCGTGCGTGCAAGCATCACGAAGCACATTGCAAAACGGAAAGACGATTGGGGAGCATTCAGGACACCAAGTTTAAGAAACGTTGCACAAACTCAACCTTACATGCACGCAGGGCAATTGGCAACACTTGATGATGTTATCGAACATTACTCAACTCTAGAAAATTTTGTTAGTGCAGACCATCACCGCGAAACTATATTGGTTCCACTTAACATGACTTCGCGACAGAAGACAGACCTCAATAATTTTCTGAAAACATTGACTGCACCCCTTCCAGACGAAGCACTTCTTAGGGATCCAAGATAAGTGAATCTTGTGCACGCTCAATAGTTTGACCGTTGTTGATGTCGAAGTAAAGTTCCCACAGACCAGGCATGCTCAATAACATCCCAGTTGTTTTATAACTTCCATCTTCTTGCAATGTTGTGACAGGGTCCGTCATCATGCCATGCCCATGTTCGGGCATAGCAGCATCAACTCGTAAACTGTTGATTACTCCACCCCCATCGATTGTAGTCGTCAATTCAAACACTTCATTCAGTGGCATTTCCGCAGGGCTTGGAGAGAATGTCACTCGGTACGTCCCCGTATTGCTGATAATTGAATACGGCGGAGGATTCTTTGCTCGCGTCCAGTGTCTTCCACGTCCAAATGTAGATAGCCAAGAGCCGTCACAATGATATGATTGCGCTCGGTGATTTCCCCAATCCACTACGACAATCGTGCCATCATCAAGAATGGTGATTCCAGCGGGCTTTAGCATTTGGTAATGCGATGTTCCCTTTTCGCCAAAGGTCTCAATGTGTTTGCCTTCTGGTGAAAAGCGCTTAATGTGACCTGCACCAAAATCAGAGACTAGAATGTTTCCATTCTTGTCAATAGCAATCCCACATGGCTCATGGAACCCACGAATGATTTGTAGCACTTCAAAGCCTGGAATTGAGAATTGAACAACTTGTTCGCCGGCTGCATCAACCGACCACATTGATAATCCGTCGGATGAAATGGCAACTGAATGTGATAGCGGGAAGTAATTGTTCCCAACTTGTTGAACAACGCTCCCCTTAAATGCTTGTGCTGTCTGAAACTTCACCATCCCAGGCATTTGCTTCATCCGACTTTCAGGGTCATGTTCAAATGCGAACGATTTGATAAAACCGTCGCCTCTTACCTTGATTTCGCCATCTCCCAACCAGAAGCCGTCAATCCAGTTGAACTGATGTGGAGCGTCACCCTCGCCGCCAAAACGAGTGAGTTCGATTGGAACTTCTAGTCCTGTTCTTAGTAGATAAAGGTCACCCATTTCTGGTTCAGCAACAAGAATCAAATCGCCGTGTGAATTAATCTGTTTGCCAAAGTGTGCAACGTTGGAGACGAGTGGTTGTGGTTCTGCTTCGCCTTCACCTAACTCAAAGATTTGTATGCGACCTTCAAATCCCTCACACACAAGTATCTTGCCATCATCTGAAACATCAACCGAATTTGGATAGTGCAGTTTGCCTTCACCTTCATGTGGCAAAAGCGCGTGCACGCCCCACTTCCCAAGAAAGTTACCGTCGTTGTCATAATGACGAATAGCGTGTTCAGTAATGTCTGGGATAATCCAACCCTCATTTGTTTGACACGGAATACCGGCGTTCCGGATATCGCCGCCTAGCCAATCCGGATACTCCGTTTGCTCAATAGGAAGAAAGCCTTCCCCGTACGGAACTTTTGTAACCGCTAATGGATTCTCCGTACGCATTGTTATAAGCCGATTGCCAGTTTCATCCATAACAATTACCTCATCAGCGAGCCGGTCAGCAACAGCAATAGTCCCATTTGGCAGCCAAATGGCATGGACAGGCTCTTGGAACCCGTCAATTTGAGCTACAAATTCGCCCTGAGGCGCTGCGAAAACGGTTGAAATGAGTAAGGGAATGAGCATATGTACATCCTATCGCTGATTGGTTGAACTTGCTTGTTTGCATGCTCAAAGACCACATCATCAATTGCAGATCCTTCCACCCCGCACCTCTTTGAGTTTCATTCTCAATTAACAAAGAAGTGTTCAGAAACTACTTCAACACCCCATTCAATGCCGATAGGTTTTGAAAAGGAGTTCATCATGTCTGACGGAAACAATTGTTGTACATCAAAAAAATGTTGCTCAAGCAAAGGTAAATGCATTTTCATGCTTTGCCACTTACTGCTACTTACTTGCATTGCAACTTCGCTTTGGCAAATCGCAGGCGCTGTTGCTTGTTCTTGTAATCAGTAATGATTATTTCCGCGGCTTAACTTCAAAAGAGCTTTGTTCCATATCTGCTAGAGTAGCATTTGAAGGAGACTATGATGAATCGTGAGGTCCCTCAATTTACTACTTGTGAACAGAAAATATCAAAACTTGATGTTTGCACGGTTGGCACTAAAGAACATGGACACGGAACATTTGTCAGTGAACTCATTGAGTGTCACAGTGTTCGATTAGCTGAGACCGAACCGGGCGGAACGTATGATTGGCACCCAGCACCTCGCAAGCAATATGTCATCACACTGACTGGGATCATTGAATTTGAGTTTGGCAATGGAGACATTCTGGTCGTCAAACCAGGGGATGTATTCCTTGCAAATGACTTAGAAGGCAAAGGTCATAAATGGCGCATCTTGGGTGATGTTCCGTGGCGCCGATTGTATGTACATCTAGATAAAGCCCCCGCAACTTAAGCCGAGTTATTCATCATCGTCGAGGTTTGGGGGCAACTTAACTTCTTTGACGTCATCGTCAGATTCTTCAATCTGTTTGTTAGATTCAGCCTCGATTTCATCACCAACACCCTTCAATCCCTTTTTGAACTCAACAATAGAGCGGCCAAAGTTTCTGCCCACTTCTGGCAAGCGTTTGCCAAAGACAAGCACGCCAAGGACGAGAAGAATGACAATCTCTTGCCATCCAAAGGAGGAGAACAGTGCTAAAGATGTTGTAAGTTCGATTTCCATGAATTGATTCCTCAGGGTTTACTATATTCTAACACGGAATTCGGTATGAATTGGCTTTAAACCTGCCCACAAGCCGATATGTGAACTTATGTGTATTCGATTTTTGATTCTAACAACGATTTCAGTAACTCTCATTGGCTGTTCCAATAAGCAGACTGCAGAATTGCCCACCGCACCAACGCCTAATTACACAAGGCCGCTCCCTGAAGGCGAACGTGCACTTCGATTAGTCAGTGCAGAACAGTGGCCAGACATGGGTGACGCTTGGGATAATCGAGACTTCTTCCTTCAAGATTCCTTAGATTGGTCAATGGGCTGGTTCGACGCCCCCTCAAGCAAACAATGGTTCCCCATGGAGGGAGTAACACACGAGCACGCGAAGCTCTCAGTACTCGAATTCAAAACACTCCTCAAAGAATCGCGATCGAGAGGGGAGTTTTTAAATGCCATTGAAACTCAATTCAATTTGTATGAGTCTGTTGGGTGTGATGACAATGGCACGGTTTTATTTACTGGGTACTACTCTCCAGATTTTCACGCATCAACTTTGCCTACAAGTGATTATCAATCGCCGCTCTACAGAAGACCACACGACTTAGTTTCACATCCAACCACGGGTGAGCCACTAGGAAGAGAACTTCCATCTGGAGAAATCGTTACATGGCCAACTCGCGAAGAGATTGAATCAAAAGATTTGCTTTCCGGAACAGAGTTAGTCTACGTCGCTGACCATTTAGATGCGTATACCATTCATGTGAATGGCTCCGCTCGGTTACGAATGAATAACGGTGACATTAAATACATTGGATATGCGGGTAAGACTGACAGGCCATACAAAGGTCTTGGCGAATCCATCCTAGAAGCCAAGCTTGTTTCACCCGACAAACTGAGTTTGCGTGAGATTCGAAAACTCTACGACAAAAATCCAAAGCGAATTTCAGAACTCATCAATAACAATGAGTCCTATGTTTTCTTCCAAGAATACGACGGCGCAAACTGGCCTGCAGGTTCACTTGGCGTTCCTGTTACCGCTCGCAGAAGTGTCGCAACAGACAAAAGCATTTTTCCAAGAGGCGGCATTGTGCTCGTTGACACTTCGGTGCACACATTAACCGGAGAGCAAAAACCGTTTGTGCAGTTCATGGTTGACCAAGACACAGGCGGTGCTATCCGCGCTCCAGGCCGTTGTGATTTGTTTATGGGAATCGGCGCAACTGCAGGCATCAAAGCAGGGAAACAATACTCCGAGGGCAAATTGTATTACTTGTTCTTAAAGCCAGATTCACTCGCTAGGGTTGAGCCCTAAAAACGGCGGCCACGATCTCACTGCCCTGCCATTTCGTTCGTCGCCTTCCATTTTCGTCGTTCCATCAAAACCCACGTAGCCATCACAATGGTGGACATCGCGTGATGGGTCAAAGGAAGCGCAGAAGTGAAAGAACACTGCACTCATATCACTGCAATCAATTGAATCGTCAACCGTGATGACGATGTTTGCGCTGGAATCGTATTGCTCTATTGCAGTGGCTCCATCACCACCTTTTTGCTTGTTCACTCCGATGATGGCGATGCCGTTCTCGTTTAGTGAGGAGTGCGTTGCGTCGATGCCCATCTTGCCACCAGCCCCAAGTTCTGATGCAGCGTGGTCGAGAATATCAAGCGGTCCACGAGTCAGTTCAATGTTATTGCTAATATCAATACCTGATACTGCTTTTAAGACTGCGTGTTCATCATGCACATCGACATCTTCCCCTACAACGATAATGAGTTTCGTCCATGCCATTTGCCCTGCACCCCAAATCGCATGCATGACTTTGCGAGCGTGTTCTGTGTATTCAGGTTTAATCTTAATGAATGCACAGTTATGAAATGCGCCAAATCGTGGCAAGTGGTAATCAATGATGTCTGGAACAATGACTTTCAACAACGGAAGCATGATTCGTTCAGTTGCTTTTCCAAGGTAGTAGTCTTCTTGTGGAGGAGGCCCAACAACAGTTGCGGGAAACACTGCATTATTTCGGTGCGTTACCGCAGTCACATCAACAACTGGATATCTGTCAGGCATCGAGTAGTATCCAGTGTGGTCGCCAAACGGCCCTTCAAAGACAGCACCTTCACCCAGTGGTTCATCGCCCGGTTCCCAACCAATGTTACCGCATTCTGTGCTGACAAATCCCTCAATGACAATCTCACTATTTGCTGGCACCCACAAAGGGACCGTTACACCTTTCACAAGTTCGATGCCTTTCTTCTGTAAATAGCCCGCCATAAGTAGTTCACTGATGCCGGGCGGAAGTGGTGAAGTCGCAGCGTAAGGCAACACTGTTTCACCACCAAAACAAATTGCAATTGGCATCGGCTCGCCTATTTCTTTCCATGAACGCCAGTGGGCTGCGCCATCATGGTGAATATGCCAATGCATCGCAAGATGTGTTTCATCGATGAGTTGCGCTCGATACATGCCAATGTTGTGGGAAGGTGGTTTGTCATTAAAGCGGTCGTCTGCGTGAATCGTATGCATACCTGCAAATGTGATGTATCTGCCATCGCCGTTTGCAGTTCCAGACTCTTCCTTTGATATGTTGTAGCCAACTGCCTCAGGGTCGCCGTCTAATGGCCAACATTTAATCAGTGGCAAACGAGTTAAGTCAACCTCTCCATTTGCTGTTCGCTTTACATTTTGTTGACACGCACCCAGACCTTTCCTTCGTTTTGGTTTTAATTTGATGAGTGGAGAAAACTTCTTCGCCATCGAAAGCATTTCACGAATGCCAGATGGTGGAACAGGTTTCGTAAGTTCACCAATCTCATCTGCTATTTCACTAAAACCTCTTTGGCCAAGGGCTTGTTCCATTCTGAAGTATGAACCAAATACATTGATTGCGAGCGAAAAATCGCATCCTTCAATATTTTCAAAGAGCAATGCTTGACCGCCAACACCCTCTCTACCCGAGTCGAACATCGCAGCATCAGTACTCGATGTTGGCGAGGGTTTGACAGCCTCTTCTTGCGTAAATCCAGTAACCTCAAGCAGTGGAGACACGGAATCACCGACACGCTTTAGTTCACCGATTGAATCAAGATGAGCAAGAAAAGTTTGCATGCATTTAAAAGTCATGTAGGAATGGTACACTCTGTGAATGGCAGTGATTGACATTCATGATGTCGAGAAGACATATAAAGGTAAAATTCACGCCCTTCGCGGCGTCTCACTTGAAGTGCATGATGGTGAAATTTTTGGATTGCTTGGGCCAAATGGTGCAGGCAAATCAACACTTGTCAAAATTTTGATGACAGTGATTCATGCGTCAAAAGTTTCTGGCACATTCCTTGGTCAACCCATTGGGCACAGACCATCACTTAGAAAGGTCGGATATCTTCCTGAACACCACAGGTTCCCGCAGTACCTCACTGCCATCCAAGTGTTGCAGTTCTATGGCGCTCTTTCCAAAGTACCAAGACCAATTCGAACAACAAGAGCGTACACATTGCTTGAACGCCTTGGCCTAACTGGCTGGGAGAAGAAGAAAGTCAGCACTTTTTCCAAGGGCATGCGTCAGCGACTTGGGATTGCAATTGCTCTTATCAACGACCCGACCGTCGTCGTTTTAGATGAACCAACAGACGGCGTAGATCCAGTGGGTCGAAGAGAGATTCGAGATTTGCTTGCTGAATTGAAAACGGAAGGTAAAGCTGTGTTTCTTAACAGTCATTTGCTTAGCGAACTTGAAATGGTTTGCGACCGTGTTGCAATCATGGTGAAGGGGCAAATGACGATGCAAGGAACCATTGATGAACTCACTCGTGATAGCACGCGCTTTGAAATCAATATTCAAGGAGATGTGCCTGAGTGGGCTGAACAAGCATTTGATGATGTAAGAGGCACAATGCTCATTAAACATGGGGATGACACACAGCAATTACAATCTTTGATTGACACACTCAGAGCGGACAATGTCACCATTGGTTCAATTGAACCGAAGCGAGAATCTTTAGAAGACTTATTCATGCGAGCAGTAGACCACATAGATAATCCAGGGAGTATTCGATGACTTTTAAAGCACTTCTGATTGACGCCTACCGGCAATTGAGTGCTGCCAAACTCTTTTGGCTCACCCTCGGACTCTCTTTTATTGTTGTTCTTGCATTTGGCTCAATTAGTTTTAACGAAAGCGGAATGACGATTTTCTATGGTCTTAGCACAATCGAAAACGACATGATTAATGAGGGGAGCCCTTGGGCTCGCGGCTTATATGTAGGCATTTACTCCAACTTCCTCGTTACGATTTGGCTTTCGTGGATTGCAACTGTGCTTGCATTGATTTCAACATGCACCATCTTTCCAGAATTCGTAAAGAGTGGTGCAATCGAGCTCACGCTCTCAAAACCGATTAGTCGCATTAACTTGTTCTTAATGAAGTACTTTGTTTCACTCCTGTTCGTACTTCTTCAAGTACTCGTCTTTTGCGTAGGAATATTCATCTGTGTAGGTCTTCGAATCGGCGAATGGAATTGGGCGATTTTTGGAGCTGTTCCAGTTGTGACTATTTTCTACAGCTACCTGTTTGCCGTTTGCGTACTCGTTGGCATGATTACTCGCTCAGGCATTACTTCGCTTCTGATTACAGGCGTGTTTTGGATGTTGCTTTGGACTGCACAAACTGCTGAATTTACGCTTAACCAATTTTCAGTTAGAGAACGCGTCACCATTGATAGTTTTGAAAAGAGTATTCTTGAACAAGAAGAAGCCCTTGAAACACTTAGGGCGAAATCACCTGATGATTTCAGAATTGAAAAAAGGCAAGAACGCATTGATGACATGAAAGAAGATATTGCTAGTGCAAAAGACAGCTTTGACAAACTCATAGTGTGGCACGAGCCAGTTCGAATCGTGCTAATATTCCTTCCTAAGACATCGCAAACAATTGGACTCTTAGACCGATGGCTGAAAGATGACAGTGGATTTGATATCCAAGCGATGATGCGAGGCGACATGCGTTCCGTTGAAGAACTTGAAGAGTTTGATAATACAACGTCTTTTGCAAGGAGACGTGAAGCATCAAAACGAATTGAAGATGATTATTCTTCCCGTTCGTTGTGGTACGTGGTTGGGACTTCACTTCTGTTTGAAAGCGCAATCCTTGCAGTAAGCGCTTGGTTCTTCTATCGAAGAGATTTTTAACTTTGCTTACGACTTTCCGAGTTCAACACCGCGGTCACGCGCTGCAATGACTCCATTTGCAATGCCCTCCGGTACGCCGCTTTCTTTCATTGACTCAATCGCAGCATGAGTCGTGCCCCCCTTGCTTGTAACTGCTGCACGCATTTCCTCAGGTGAGGCACTCTTGTCGGTCGTTAGCATTTCAGCTGCGCCCCTGATTGTTTGTCTAACAAGCGAACTAGCAACATCTTGAGGTAGCCCCGCCTCAACTCCACCCTTCGTCATTGCTTCAGCAAGCAAGAATATGTACGCAGGACCACTCCCGCTAACTGCAGTCACCGCATCCATGAGAGATTCATCAACTTCTTCTACAATTCCAATTGCTTTGAACAATTCAAATGCGAGTGACGCATCATCAGAGCTTGTTTCTGGAGCGCACGAAAGCCCTGTTGCACCTAGAGAAAATTGGCAGGGCAAGTTGGGCATGACCCTAACCACAGACTGCTTGCTCGTTGCTTCTTGAATCTGTTGAATTGGAATGCCGGCCATGATGGAGTACACGACTCTAGCTTTTACCGAGTGAGAAACTAATGGGAAGATCTGCGGTTTCACAGCAAGTAAACAGTGCGATGTTTCGGGTAATTCAGAAGCATCTGCAAACACAGTGCATCCAAGTTCAGCAAACTGCAACCTTGCTTCTTCAGAGGGGTCAGCTACAAAAATTTGTGAAGGTAGGAGAACTTGACCATCAATTGCACCACGAATAATCGCTCTAGCCATGTTTCCTGCGCCAATGACTGACAATGAATTGCTCATGCTCTGTACACTACCAATATGAGCACGGTTCAGGGCATCCAAATGCTTCCTTTTGAGACTCCGATTGCAGATATTGAGAAGCAAATCGTAGCCCTAAAGGAACGCGAAGATAGAGAAACGTATGAGAGTGAGTTACAAGAGCTAGAACAGACTCGACACAACTTGCTGGAAAAACTCTACGATAATTTATCACCATGGCAAACTGTACAGACTGCTCGGCATCCAAGCAGACCACAGACTTCCGATTACATCAAAATGATATGTAGAGATTTCAGGGAACTTCATGGTGATAGACACTTTGGAGATGACCCTGCAATCACAACTGGATTTGCACGCATTGGTTCACATAAAGTTCTCGTCATTGGGCACCAAAAGGGAAAAGACACACAAGAACGCATCGCATGCCATTTTGGTTGTGCTCACCCTGAAGGTTATCGAAAAGCGCTTGAAAAGATGCGCCTTGCTGAAAAGTTTGGACTTCCTGTTGTCGCTTTCATTGACACGCCAGGAGCGTATCCAGGCATTAAAGCTGAAGAGCGAGGACAAGCACAAGCCATCGCCCTAAACTTGCGTGAAATGAGTCGATTAAAAGTTCCTATCGTTTCAGTCGTCATTGGCGAAGGTGGCTCGGGCGGTGCACTTGGTATTGGTGTTGCTGACAGAGTAGCTATGTTGCAATACGCGTGGTACTCAGTCATCAGCCCCGAGGGTTGTGCAGCGATTCTGTGGAAAATTGCAAATGAAGAAACCAATCAAAAAGCTGCGTCTAGTTTGGCATTAACAAGCAAAGATAACTTAAAAAACAAATTGATTGACACAATCGTGCCGGAGCCACTTGGTGGCGCGCATCGAGATCCGGATGCTGCTGCTCTGAATCTTGAAAAGTGGATTGTGGACACGTTGACGGATTTAAACCGCTTCAATCCGCAAACGCTTGTACAACGCCGATACGAGAAATTTGCTGCGATGGGCGTGTTTACTGAGTCCGAAGACAACGATTGACGAATCCCAAAAATTTGCCTAAAATGTGACATTCTCGATTGATCATCGAGTTTTTATTCCACTGCAAACCCTTGTAGTGCAATGACTTAAGAAAGGACCGCTGAGTGGCGAAGAAGAAAACAACTAAAAAGGCTGCAAAGAAAGCAACGAAGAAGGCTGTCAAAAAGAAAGTAACCAAGAAAAAGGTTGCCAAAAAGACTGCGAAAAAAAAAGTCACAAAAAAGAAAGTAGCCAAGAAAAAGGTTGCAAAGAAAACGGCTAAGAAAAAAGTCGCGAAGAAAAAGGTAGCCAAGAAGAAAGTTGCCAAAAAGACTGCGAAGAAAAAGGTAGCCAAGAAGAAAGTTGCCAAAAAGACTGTGAAGAAAAAGGTAGCCAAGAAGAAAGGTGCCAAAAAGATTGCGAAAAAAGCAGAAAAGAAAACAACAAAGAAACGTCGCCGAAGAGGCATTTCAGTATCAGAAGCTGCACGCGAGGCAGAAACTGATAACAGAGGATTTGCAATAATCAATGGACGTAAGGTTCGTATGATTTCGACCAATGGAGTTTCTAAGAAGAAACCGAAGCGAGTGAAAGCCGCAGATCAAGCCCCGCCAGACATTTCAAAACTAAAACTCAAAACTCATTTAACTGCAAAGCAGCTTAAAGAGTATCGCGAAAAGTTGATGGCATATCGGAATCAACTTCTTATTGACCTTGGTGCAATTGAGAAGGAAGCGCTTGATGTCAACGCAGATATCAGCCATATGCCAATTCACATGGCTGACGTTGGTAGCGATGCATATGACCAAGACTTAAAACTTGGCATGGCAGCAAGCGAACGAAAGCGAATCCGCGACATCGAGGACGCACTCGTTCGTATTAAGAAGAAAACGTATGGCGTCTGTCATCTCACTGGGAAGTCAATTCCAGATGCAAGATTGAAAGCGAAACCCTGGGCTAAATTCACTAAGGAATCCGCTGAGAAAATCGAGCGCATGAATCGGCAGCGTTGATGAATCAAGCACTGCATTCAACACGTGCGTGGTGCACACTCATTGTTGTGCTTGTTTGCACCATCTCTGCTGACTTGTTCACGAAACAACTTGCTTTTGAGCACATCGCCTCCGAGCCTGTATTGCTAGAGCGTGAACTGCTCATTGCAAATCCACACTGGACACCCATTCCAGTTAATGCAAGGAAAGTTGCGATTCCCGGTCGCATTCTTGACTTTCAACTCGTCTTGAACGATGGCGCAATTTTTGGCATCGGCTCGCAGCAACGGCTCTTCTTTATCATCTTTACATTTATTGCACTTGGCATTGCAGGTTACATTTTTGCAAAGCAGACCACCGCCAAGTGCGCCATTGCACACATTGCACTTGGATTAATCTTAGGTGGCGGGCTTGGCAATTTATATGACAGAATATTCATCGGGCGAGTCCGCGACTTCTTTTACATGTTTCCAGACAGGCATCTTCCCTTTGGCTTATCTTGGCCAGGTGGAAACACTGAATTGTTTCCATGGGTGTTTAATGTTGGAGACTCAGCGCTACTGATTGGCATGTGCCTGCTTATGATTTACTTTTGGAAACAACCAGTTACCCCTGAAGCAGCGTCTCAACCTGAAGAGGTGTAAGCAATTCATCTTCGGCAAGAAACTCTGGCAAATCTTCAAGTTGCCAAGCCATCTCTAATGTAAAAGGACCAACTGCTGTTCTTTTAATCGATTTGCAGTAACCGCCAGTTCCGAGAACTTTACCTAAATCCCTAGCTAGCGAACGCACGTAAAAACCCTTTGCGCATTCGATGTGAATTGTGACAAGTGGCCATTCGTAGTTCACAACTCTGATGTCATAGACCATGACTTGCCTTGATTTGAGGTTCACATCTTCGCCCATCCTTGCGACTTTGTAAGCCCTCTGCCCACCAACCTTTACAGCACTATGAATGGGCGGCGATTGAGTGATTTCTCCTTTAAAAGAAGCTACTGCATCATGGATTTGTGAATCTGTAGGGGTTGTTTCAATCACAACAGCCTCGGGTTCAGTTTCTTCATCATGGCCAGCCGTAACGCCAGACAGGTCAATCACCGTCTCATACGCTTTATCAGTTGCCATCATTTTTCCGAGTTGTTTCGTCATTTTGCCAACCCCGAGCACTAGTACTCCAGTTGCGAGCGGATCGAGTGTGCCTGCGTGCCCCGTCTTTGTTTTGTGGCACTTTCTGCGAATCATGTTGACCATTGACATTGAAGTTGGTCCTCTTGGTTTATCCAGAACAATAACACCACTCATGTTCGGTTTGCTTGGTTGCGACATGTGGGTACAATACTCGTTCTCAGGACAGATGACCGAGTGGCTGAAGGTGCAGCACTGGAAATGCTGTGTACGGCTTGTCCGTACCGTGGGTTCGAATCCCACTCTGTCCGTTATTGGGGACGCGGGCTGTAGCGCAGCTTGGTTAGCGCGCCTGACTGGGGGTCAGGAGGTCGGAGGTTCAAATCCTCTCAGCCCGACTTTACGACGTGTCTGACCCTATTGTTGGTTTCGCTGGATTCGAATAGATTCAATCGGAACAAGTTTGCCTTCATCCATTCCAGGACACGGCGTTTCGACTTTGGCTCGTGCCCAAGACTCCCGCGACTTTAATACTTCAGGCCAAAATGGCCACGTGCGACATTGCGTCGGCCTGGCTTCATATAGCGAGCAACTTGGCAAATTGCCTTTCCGGTCTAAGAATACGCAATCGTACTTGTCATTGATGATATTCTCATTGAGTGACCACCGCACGCCAATCTTTCTAGCAAACCGTTTGTAGAACTCATCTTCTGCGACGCCGACTTTATTAGCCATCGCCCTTCCCTCATCTTCGTTAAACCAGACAGCACCGGGCGGTCCAGTACAACAATTGCCGCACTGTGTACAAGAAAAACGCAAACCATCTGCATACCACTCTGACATGTTTGTCATCCTAACCCAAAAGCAGGCAACACGGCATCACCGATGAAAGGTATCATCGTCACATCATTGGACTTTATAAATCTGATTCTTTTTAAGGAACGTTAAATGCAATTTACGCTGAATGATGTAGTCAATACTCTGAATGGGATTTTCTTCTCTGAAACAGTTGTGTATGCTTTGCTCGCAACTGGTCTTCTATTTACATTGTGGAGTGGATTTGGACAGTATCGCGCTCTGACGCACGGCGTGTCGGTCATAAAAGGCAAGTATGACAAACACGATGACCCAGGTGCAATCAGTCACTTCCAAGCGTTATCTGCAGCACTGTCTTCAACGGTCGGCCTTGGCAACATTGCAGGCGTTGCCCTTGCAGTTGCACTAGGCGGGCCGGGCGCAATTTTCTGGATGTGGGTCATTGGCGTTCTGGGAATGGCACTCAAGATGACGGAAGTCATTCAGTCAATGCTTTCACGCGACATCTCAGACCCTAACAATCCCCATGGCGGACCCATGTATGTTGTCGACAGTTTGTTCAAGGGCGCAGGTGGCAGATTAGGCGCAACCATTGGTGGCATTTTCTGTATCACGCTTGTCTTATCAGCAATCACTGGTGGCAACATGTTCCAAGCATGGAATGTAGCTGCAGTTACGACGCAATACTTTGACCTTCCTGTTGTTTCAGCGATGGAAAAGACACAAAATTTCAACCCTGAGACATTCACGATTGGCGCGATTCTCGCTATTGTTGTTGGTTGCGTCATCATCGGTGGCATCAAACGAATCGGCGCAGTTGCAGGGAAACTCGTTCCGTTCATGTGCGTTGTTTACCTCATCGCTGGCTTGTTCGTACTTGTACTCAACATTGGACAAATTCCTGAACTCCTCATGCTCATCGTGAAGTATGGCGTTGGACTCGGTGACGCTCCTGCAAGCGGTGCGTTCCTTGGCGGCACAATTGGTTACGCCGCTATGTGGGGCATTAAGCGTGCACTATTTTCATCTGAAGCTGGGCAGGGTTCTGCGCCGATCGCACATGCTGCTGCAAAATGCGACGAGCCTGTTCGCGAAGGTGTCGTTGCAGGTCTTGAACCCTTTATCGATACCCTCGTTGTATGCACAGTAACTGCGCTTATCATTCTTTCAAGTGGCGCATGGAACCGTGGGCCAGAAGCACACTTTGCTGAAGACGCAGCAATCCAGTTATCGCTAGAAGATGATGAATGGGCGCTGGCTACTCCAGCACTACCGCACAAAACGGACGAAGCGAAACACACTAATGGTGTTGCTGAAAGCGACAGTGGTTGGTCAGTCAATGATTCTGTGTTTATGATTGTTCGCAATCATAAATCTGACGATACAGGCGACAACTTACACCGCGTAAATGGTAGCGTTGTGAAAAATGACGACGGATCTTTCGGCGTGAAGTGGGATTCCATTCCACTCAAGACAGATGACGATGGCGACTCGGTTGATGCAAGCCTTGAACATTCTGGGGTCTTTGTCGATTACCCCGGCGCAACCCTTACCGCACACGCATTTGACCGGACTGTTCCAGGGCTCGGCAAATGGCTCGTTGTATTTGCTGCGTGGCTCTTTGCGATTTCTACGATGATTTCATGGAGTTACTACGGCGAAAAAGGAGTTGTCTATATCTTTGGTAAAGAAGGTTCTGTATCAATCATCGCCGTTACGTTCTACCGAATCGCATACACCTTGCTAGTTGCAGTGTCGACCATCGGGTTTATCAAAACTGATGCCGAACTCGACATGTGGACAACACTTGGCTTAGGCGCAATGCTCGTTGCGAATATACCAATAATGTGGATTTATGGACCGAAGGCAATGAGAGCGTACCACGAGTACATCGGCAAACTTAAAAAGGGTGAGTACGACAGTTAAACGTACTTCAGAATAATCGCAGCAGCCTCTTCACTTGGGTGATGGGCTGCGTATTGCGATGCTTCATCACTGAGAATTCGCCGTTGCATTTCAAGTGCACTAGGGTCGCGAAGTAACTGAATGACACTTTTCGCAATCTCATGTGTTGCATCACCGCACGGTATAAACTCTGGCACGGCTTCCTTGCCTGCGATGAGATTTGGAAGTAGTCGGTACGGCGTATTGAGTAATAACTTCGCGCCGATGCGAGATACAAGACCGACTTTATACATGCCGACCATTGGCACAGCGTGTTGCATGACGTGCAAGGAAACCGTACCCGAAGTGGTCAATGCAACATCAGCCCATTCCAATGCTTCGTGGAGCCTATCTCCAACAACTGGCACTTCACCTGCAATCGGTTGAACACGGGAAACATCTTCGTCCCTGCAAGCGACTGCAAGTGATGCAGTTGGAAACTCTTTTTTTAGCAATTTAAAAATGCGAAGTTGCATTGGTAAGTTTGCTTTAATCTCGCTCGCTCGAGAACCCGGCAGAAGCAACACTTTTGGCGAGTCGCCTTTTAGATTCAGTGGTGCTGCTTCAGATATTGCCATCGCTGGGTGACCAATGAACGTAGCATCAACACCACGTTCTTTAAACCATTCTGGCTCAAATGGAAGCAAGCACATGACGTGGTCAGTTAGCCTTCTGAGTTTCTTTATCCGCCATGGCGCCCACGCCCACATTTGCGGAGCCGCAAGGTGAACGACGTTCATCGAATGTTGCCTCGCGACTTTACATACAGGAAAGTTTGCCGCAGGAGAATCAACTGCAACATGAAGTGATGCTTCGTTTTCGCTGAGCCATTGTTTCACCGTGTCGACGAGTCGTTTGACCCGCATCACTTCACCAAGAGCATGGAGTCCCATCGCAGCCTCATCAGACGTGTGACCAAGCAATTCCACCCCAGCTTCTTCCATCTCCCTGCCCCCAAGACCGACAATCCGAACTGAGTCATCACGGGCAAAAACGCCACGGGCTGCCATTCCGCCGAGCGTATCGCCACTTGGCTCAAAGGCGGTCATCAAAATTGTTTTCTTCGCAGAATTCTTCACGGGTTACTCATCGAATAAATGAATGGATGCAAGGGGTTTGGTACGATACCCGAATGCTAAAACGAACATGCAACTGTGGCGACCCTCGCAAAGAGAATTCCGGCGATACGATTACGCTAAGCGGCTGGGTCAATACCTACAGAGATCAAGGTAAAGGCCTTGTTTTCATAGATTTACGTGATCGGTATGGCATGACCCAAGTCGTGTTCGATGGAGAAGATTCCCCGCAAGAAACAATGGAAATCGGCAGTTCCCTAAGGCGAGAGGATGTTATCTCCGTTGAAGGCGTCATCAGAGTACGAGATGGCGCACCAAACAAGAAACTTGAAACTGGTGAAATCGAACTTGTTGCCAAGCGAATTGAAGTCATCAATCGAACTGAAACGCTGCCAATTTTGCCGGATGACCATGACGCTGATCAAATTGGTGAAGAGCATCGACTTCGTTATCGTTACATCGATTTGCGTCGGCCAAAGATGCAGCGCATTTTGAGGTTGCGTCATCAGATTACACAATTCACACGGAACTTCTTTGCAGACCGAAACTTCCTTGAAGTTGAAACTCCCCTGCTTATCAGCCCAACACCAGAAGGCGCGCGTGACTTTATCGTTCCAAGTCGCCATCAAGCAGGTCGTTGGTATGCACTTCCCCAAAGCCCGCAAATCTTTAAACAGATTTTGATGGTTGCTGGTTGTGACAGATACATGCAAATTTGTAAATGCTTGCGTGATGAAGACCCGCGTGCTGACAGGCAAGCTGAGTTTACGCAAATCGACCTCGAGATGAGTTTCGTAGAACGCGATGATGTCCTTGACATTATGAGCGAATTCGCGACATCGATTTATAAAGAAGTTGGCGGGGTTGACCTCGGTGATTTGCCAAGAATTTCATGGTCAGATGCTATGAACAGTTACGGTTCAGATAGACCTGACATCCGGTTTGATTTGCAATTCACTGATGTTACTGAGATTGTCAAAAGCACTGATTTCAAAGTCTTTAGCAGTGCCATAGAACAAGGCGGCGTTGTTAAAGCAATGCGAGTCCCTGGCGGCGCATCTACACTCACACGCAAAATGACAGATGGCTATGCAGAGATTGCACAGACATATGGCGCGGGCGGTTTGCCGAGCGTGAAACTCGTCGATGGCGCTTTCTCAACTGGCATTTCAAAGTTTATTGAATCCGTGAAGGATGATCTCATCAGCGTACTCTCACTTGAGGATGGCGATCTTGTACTCTTTGGCGTTGGACCCTTTAGAGTTGCTTGCACGTCACTTGGACAAGTCCGTTTGCAGGTTGCAAAAGATATGAATCTCGTCAATGAAGATGAATACAAGGGACTTTGGGTAATTGACTTCCCAATGTTTGACTGGGATGAAGAACGAGAGCGATTCATAAGTGAGCACCACCCATTTACTGCGCCACTTGAGTCTGAGTTAGACAAACTCAAGGACAATCCCATTGATTGCATTTCATCTGGCTATGACCTTTGCATCAATGGTTCTGAGGTTGCAGGAGGTTCAATCAGAATTCACAATCCAAAAACGCAAGAACTTGTGTTTGAAAAACTAGGTCTTTCTGAAGAAGAAGCAAAAACGAAGTTCGGTTTCTTGCTTGATGCCCTTCAGTTTGGCGCGCCGCCTCATGGCGGCATCGCATTTGGCCTAGATAGGCTTGTGATGATGATGATTGGCACTGACAACATTCGCGACGTCATTGCATTCCCAAAAACGCAAACAGGTGCGGACCTTATGTGCGAAGCGCCGGGTGATGCTGACCCAGAACACCTTGAAGAACTTGGTATTACGGTTGACGTATCTGACGATGCCACAGCCCAAGTGTGAGCAAGCAAAATAGTTGCTCAGCGTGATTCTCACCCTTGAGGTGATTGTTGTATGTATCCCTGACTGCTTTTGGGTCAATTGGCATTCCTGTGAATGCATCTTCGCTGTTAAAGAAATCGCCTGCGAGTGAGCCAAGAGAGCTTTCTGGATTTGCAAGCCATGACCGACATGTAGAAAGTGGCTGTAACGAAGCGTCATCGTGGGAGAAGAACTTCACCCGCTTGCCAGAAAGTAATCCAGCAGTATGACAACACTCAATGATTTTGTTGTGAACAACGTCCCTGAAGAATGTTTCACACTGTTCTTTAATAGATGCGTGGGTTCGTTTCAGTGTTGGCAGTGCAATCGATTGACCTGTGTAAAGTTCAATCTCACTCACTCGCATGCAATCACATAAAGAAGATACGAATGCTGTATTCCAGAGTTTTGCGATTTCAACTCCCCTTCGCTTCAGAGGAAGTTGAGCCATCAATGAATGCAGTCTTTCATAACGCAGTGATTGTCTCAACTGCGTTCGCGATGGAGCCGTTGGCAATACATCAACAGACACTTTTGTGTATTGCCAAACTTTTGAGAATAGTGAACTGCTTTTGAGAGGCTGCCCTAAGCATTCAATCAGTTTGCTAAGGTCTTCAGAAACTTTCGCAGTTGGCAGAACATCTTCACAAGCCGGCAGTTCATCTGCCTGAACTAGTTCAATGCGTTTTTCACACACCACTTCTTGAACT
>JAYZCQ010000011.1:0-14300 GCA_036338245.1 Planctomycetota bacterium | reverse complement strand
AAAGTCTCTCACACTGTGTTTGCCATGCCATTTGCCTTGCTTGGCGCGTTCATGGCGGCTTCATTTGACGCCACTATTGTGTGGAATACATTTGGCTTGCAACTACTTTTGGTTGTGCTCTGCATGTTTTTTGCACGCAATTTTGCCATGCTCGCAAACCGCATCACAGATGTTGCTTTTGATGCAAAAAATCCAAGGACGCAAAACAGAGCCATCGCTTCAGGTCAAGTCTCAGTCAAGCAAGCACGATGCTTTCAACTCATCAATATCGCTTTCTTTGTTCTCTGCACTTTCGGATTTGCTTACTTTTGGAATAACTGGCTTCCAGTCCAATGCTCACTCATCGTTCTGGCATGGCTCTATCTGTACGCCTATATGAAACGCTTTACTTGGACTTGCCACATCTATCTTGGCGCGTCTCTTGCACTGAGTCCAATTTGCGCAGTTGTTGCCATCAATCCATCGTTTCTTCAGGAACCAACAATCTGGTTACTGTCATCAGCGTTGATGTGTTGGGTTGCTGGGTTTGACATCATTTATGCATTGCAAGATGTCGACATCGACAAACGAGACGGTCTGAAAAGCATGCCCGCCTCACTTGGCGAAAAACCGGCAATGCTCATCAGTCAGTTTTTACATGCAATTAGTGTTGCATGTTTGTTTGGCGTTGCAACAGTTGATTCAAAACTTGGTTACTTGTTTTTAAGTGCGGTTATCTTTATTGCGCTACTACTCATTGTTGAACACATGACCGTCAAAAAATGGGGGACAACAAAAATTGCATTGACGTTCTTTACGCTCAATGGCATCGTTAGCCTTGCCTTAGGCACTGCAGGAATCGTAGATGTGCTGATGTAGTCTGATGATTACTTTGCGAGCGCGCCCATCGGATCCCACGGTGGAAGTACAGTTGGTTCTTCAGTTAACGCAGAAAGCATTTCGTCACTTAAGTATTTCTTCTCGATGGCGACTTCAAACATGTATTCGTCGAACCATGAATCGTTCATCGCATGGAAACCTTTTTCACCAACATGGTCATCGCCCCAGGAGTTTTCAACTCGCCATTTAATGGGCGTTCCATCTTCAGTATCAACGCCTGTAAAGAGCATTGCGTGTGTCATGAGCGTTTGGTGATACTCAAGTCGCTCTGATTTGGTTAATCCAAGTGATGTGCCATACACACCCTCAAAGTTAAAGAGATTTGCATCCCAGATTCCGATGTCACGCCTAAACATCTTGCCGACATCGCAGCCCATCCAGACAGGTTTGCCATCTTCAAGCATATTCTTCGTCAGTGTTTTCATCGCATCAGTATCGATGTTGAGATACTTGACAAGTTCACCGCCAACGACGTTGCCTAGACATTCCACCGTGTATGTTTGCATCAATGGCGAACTGTTTCGGGGGTCGTTCACGACGCAGACATATTCGTCGAGCGATGTTTCTATATATTCATTTGCAAACTCAAGCGGTGTCATCTCACCCTTGTCGTGGAACTTCTTCTCTTTATCTTTCCATTGCCATCTAAATGTTTGCGGCGGCGTTCCAAGGTGAATACATAGGATTCGCCAAATGCCTTTCAAGACTTCATTGCGAACTGCCTCAGGGTCCCCTACGCAATTGCGAACTTGCATTGCACCGTCCCGAAGTTTCCATTTCAGAATCATGTTCATCTTTGCAGTACAAGATGAACTTTCAGTTTCTGGCATTGCAGTTTTTGGCACGAGCCCGTGTTTCTTCACCATGTTGACGAACATATTCCACTGACCACCATCACCAATCGGATCGCTCAATAAAAACGCCACTGTTCTGTCATCCACAGGCCTATCTGCTGTTTCGATAATGTGCTGAAGGAACCAATTTGCTCGTTCAAACTTATCCCAGAACATCGCCCAGTTTTGACTGAATTGAAACTCTTTGACATTCATCTTTTCCATTGCTTGAACGCGAAGCATGTTGAGTGCTGCAAAGAGCCAGCAGCGACCTGATTTCTTTTGATTTGTGACTTTCCAATCATCAAGGTGCGTTGAAAAAGTGAAATCCGTTGATTGAACGACGTCACGAACAAGTGCAATGTCATCAATAGTGTTCATCGTGACCGCATTTTGAGCGACTTTTGCAGAAGCATCATTTTCAAATGCGTGTCTGAATGTTTGGATTGTTTCAGTAGTAACCGGGGATTGTGTAATTGTTTTCATAAGACCCGTATTGTAGAGCACGCCTGTTACCATGCCGCGCATGACACACTTATTTTTATCCACAGGAATACAAATACTCGCCGCATTATTACTTGGTGCTGGACTATTACATCTCATCCCTAGGCTTGGAAAGGCTGGGGGAAACTGCTCTTTATGGCTTTGCCACGCACCGGGTCTTGATATTGTCGTCGCGTATTTCACAGCCTTGCCACTCATTGCTGGACCGGTTCTTGCGGGCTGGATTGGCTTGCTTGCCGCAACTTGCGCTCAAGTTCTTGCCGTCATGATTTGGACCACTATTCATGGACTTTGCCATCCAAGCGCTCTCAAAGGACCTCGCATAGTCAAAGTACTCAATAAACTCGTTGGCACATGGCGAAACTTTATCGCTGTTTGGATTACTGCTTTTGCAGTTCCTGTGTTTGTTTGTGTGCGCATAGCAGAACTGCTTGTTTATCCTTGGCTAGTTTGGCTTATTCGATTTCCTAGATACAATCAACGTGAGTGGGTACAAGTTTCGCGTTACAAGTTTAAGAATTTAGTGGGACATGATTTAATCTGGTGTTTGTATTGCGATTGGATGACTGGCGTCTGGTCCCTTGGTTCAGAAATGCTTCGGAATGTTGAGTCGTTCTGGTGTCCAATTCGATTTGACAATTCCAAAAAGTGTGACAACTGCCATCACGATTTCCCCGATGTGTTCGGCGGATGGATCGATTCAGACGATGACATGCAAGCAGTCACTGATGTTCTAAACAAACACTACGGTGAAGCAGAAATCAATTGTTGGTTTGGGCACCCTGCCAGACTTACAATTGAAGGAAAAGAAGCAAGCGATTAACCATCGTGCGTCCAATCTGAGATGATTTTAAGCTCGTCACCTAAAAAACAGAGCCCCTTGTCAGGGGCTCCGGAAGGAACCTATTTTTTGGGGTTAGGTTCCGAGGGAGGGAGGTAAGTTAAATGAGTCTTAGTCTTCCTTGACTTCGTACTCTGCATCGATGACATCGTCACCATCACTGTTTTCATCAGTTCCTGCAGTTTCTCCGGCTTGAGATTCAGCAGCTGTTGCTTCATAGACCGCCTTGCCGAGTTCTTCTGCAGTTGTTCCCAACTGATTGAGTGCTGCTTCAATCGCATCCTTGTCGTCACCTTTCAACGTGTCTTCAAGGTTTGATATTGCAGATTCAATGTTACCGCGTGCTTCTTGCGAAATCTTATCGCCATGTTCTTCGAGTGATTTCTTCGTTGAATGAAGAAGCATTTCTGCTTTGTTCTTCGTTTCAACAAGCTCGCGGCGCTGCGTGTCTGCTTCAGCGTGTGATTCAGCATCGCGTTTCATTGATTCGATTTCATCATCGCTTAGACCAGACGAACCTTTAATTTCAATTTTCTGACTCTTGCCGGTCGCTTTGTCAGTCGCTGAAACTTCAAGGATGCCGTTTGCATCAATTGCGAATTCCACTTCAATTTGCGGCATGCCGCGTGGTGCAGGTGGAATGTCAGTGAGGTCAAATCGACCGAGCGAACGGTTGTCTGTTGCAAATTCACGTTCGCCTTGCAACACGTGAATCGTCACGGATGATTGATTATCTGCTGCTGTTGAGAACGTTTCCTTCTTTGATGTTGGAATCGTTGTGTTTCGCTCAATAAGACGAGTCATCACTCCACCGAGTGTTTCAACACCAAGTGAAAGTGGCGTTACGTCGAGAAGAAGAACGTCTTTCACATCACCAGTGAGAACGCCGCCTTGAATTGCTGCCCCAACCGCTACAACTTCATCAGGGTTAATGGATTTATCGAGTTCCGCAGTTTGAAAAATCTCTTTTGTGATTTCTTGAACCATTGGAATTCGTGTTGAACCACCGACCATCACGATGTCTGACACTTCAGATGCTGAAAGACCTGCGTCTTTGAGCGCTGCTTCGCATGGTTTGCGCAGACGGTCAAACAAGTCGCTACAAATGGATTCAAATGTTGCTCGAGTGATTGTAACTTGCAAGTGCTTTGGGCCGTTCTGATCAGCAGTGATAAATGGCAAGTTCACTGATGTTTCTTTTTGTTGTGAAAGTTCACACTTCGCTTTTTCAGCAGCTTCTTTCAACCGTTGAAGCGCCATTGGGTCTGTTCGAAGATCCATTGACTCTTGCTTTTTGAATTCATCTGCAATGTAATCGATGAGTCGTTGGTCGAAGTCATCACCACCAAGATGCGTGTCACCATTGGTTGCCATCACTTCAAAGACGCCGTCACCAATGTCTAGAATCGAGACGTCGAATGTACCACCACCAAGGTCAAAGACAGCAATCTTTGCATTGGTCTTCTTTTCCAGACCGTATGCAAGCGCTGCCGCTGTTGGCTCGTTGATGATTCGCTCAACTTTCAAGCCAGCGATTTCTCCAGCGTCTTTTGTAGCCTGACGCTGCGCGTCATTAAAGTACGCTGGAACTGTGATAACCGCACGGTCAACTGATTCACCAAGATAGTCTTCGGCGACCTTCTTGAGTTCACCAAGAATCATTGCTGCGACTTCTGGCGGCGTATACTCGTTATCACGAACGCCAATTTTGACGAGTTCACCATCTTTGCCAATGACGCTATAAGGCACCATTGTTTCTTCGGACTTAACTTCGTCGTGACGTCGACCCATAAACCGCTTCACCGAGAAGACAGTGTTTGTTGGGTTGGTCACTTGTTGGTGTCTTGCGGGCTGACCGACGAGACGTTCATCCTTGTCGGTAAAGCCGACGACGGATGGTGTTGTTCTGTTACCAGAACTGTTAATAAGAACCTTTGGCTGATCACCTTCCATAACGGCGACGACCGAGTTTGTTGTTCCTAAATCAATACCTATAATTTTTGACATATTCAATACTCCTTTTGAGGTCGCACGTTCTTGGACGCTTTGCGGCCTCGACCTACTAATACGCAATTGGGATGCCAAACTCAGTGGAAATTTATGGCTTTTTTTTGACAATTTAACGGTCAAAATGCTTCAAACTCCCCTTTTGTCATGCCAGAATGGCGGACATGCGTATTAGCGACGTACATTTGGCTTCAAACCTCTTTTTAGCCCCCATGGCAGGGATTACTGATTTACCCTTCCGTTTACTCTGCCGTTCACTCGGCGGCGTTGGATTAGCTGGCTCTGAACTTCTGAATTGCCATGCCATCGTCAAACGCATTCCGAAAGTCATTGAAAAAGCAACGCCGCATCCAGATGACAGGCCTCTTTTTATACAGGTCTATGGCAATGCTGAAGACCCACTTCCTGAGGCAGCAGCGTGGGCAGCAGGCCAAGGGGTCGCGATTGTAGACATCAACATGGGATGCCCCGTTGACAAAATCTGCAAGAAGAATGGCGGTTCACTCCTACTCAGAACGCCACGTAAAACTGCAAAACTTGCTGAGTCGATTGTCAAAGCCGCAGCACCCACACCAGTCACTGCAAAGGTGAGACTTGGTTACTGCGAAAATGAATGTAGCGCCCCTGCTCTTGCGCAGTTACTTGAAGACGTCGGCATTCAAGCAATCACTGTCCATGGCAGAACCACACATCAAATGTTTAAGGGTAAAGCAGATTTAGACGGCATTGCAAAAGTTGTTGACGCAGTTTCAATTCCAGTGATTGGCAACGGTGACATTTTGTCGGCTGAAGATGCTGAGCGAATGTTTACACATACAAAGTGTGATGGCATCATGATTGGGCGAGGGGCGATGCGAACGCCTTGGCTGTTCGATGACATTGAGCGCCACTTGCAAGGCTTGCCACCTAAAGAACGTACGCGTGAAGATAAACTTAAAGTGATTTTAAAACACCTTGATTTGATTCTTCAATACCGAGGTGAACGTGCTGCGCTCCATTGCATGACCAATCGTATTGCGCTCTACGGCAAAACTCTTGGGCATGTCAAACCGTTGAAAGAACGCGTCCGACTAGCAAAGAGTGGCGACGAAATTCGCGAAGCGCTTAAAGCTTGGATTGATGTGCCAGTTGCTGTTTGACTTCAATGCGAGTGACCGGCCTGATCCTAGTGACTACGCCCCAGAGATAACTTTGGACATACTGAAGATTGGTAGTAGCATTGCAATCGCCACTCCACCGACCACTGTGCCCATGATGAGAATCATGAGCGGTTCAATCATTGAACTGACTTTCTTCACGCGTGCTTCAAGTTCTTCTTCTGTAAATGATGCAACACGGTCCATCACTTGCGAGAGTCTGCCCGAGCGCTCGCCAGATGACATCATTGATGCAACATAAGAAGGAACATATGGCGAACTAAACGCTGCGTCACTCATCGCTTGACCGTTGCGAACATTGTCTTCCATGTCATGCCACAAACGATCAAACTGCACGTTGTTGGTCACATCTCTGCAAATGCCAATTGCGTCGAGCACCCCTACGCCTGCTGCGAGTAATGTCGAGAGCGTGCGTGATGCTCTCGTCGTATAAAGTTGCGAGAACATCGGTCCAACCACTGGGCACTTCAACTTAAACCAGTCGAACCAACTTCGACCAGTAGTTGTTTTTGACCAAAAGAACGACGCCACTAAAAGTGCTACCGAAATTGGCACCCAGTACATCCAACCACCTGTCAATACATCACTGATTGCGAGAAGTGCTTCCGTAGGCCAAGGCAGTGCGGCCGCTTTGTTTGCATAGATTGCTGCAAACTTCGGAAGAACGAAAGTCACAATGAGTGTTGTAACCATGACAGCGGTCAATCCCATGATGATGGGATATGACATCGCGCCCTTGATTTCACGAACTGTTTTGCGTTCGCTTGCAAGGTAGCGTGAGACCCGCTCTAGCATCAGAGGCAGCGTGCCTGACAACTCTGATGCTCTAACCAAACTCACAACAATACGCGGAAACACTTTCGGTCTGCGTGCAAGTGTTTGCGAAAGCGCGTCACCACCACATACCTCCGTATGAATGTCGTGAACAACTGCTTTAAACTCGCGTTGTTTTGTTTGTTTGGCGAGCGCTTCTAATGCTTCAGAAAGCGGAACGCCCGTATCAAGCATGACGGCGAGTTGCTGGCAGAATGCAATCACGTCATCAGACTTCACTTTACGGTGCGCTATTGAAGTTAATATTTCTTCCCGGTCGACATCGACTTCGCCCTGCAAGAGTGGTTCTTGAGAAATCGATGTGATATAGAGCCCCTGCGTGCGAAGAATGTTCGCAACTTCTTCAGCACAAGTCGCAACTTGCGTGCCAGAGTGTTCTCTACCTTGGTGGTCTTTTGCCTTCCAAGCGAATGTTTCACGAACAATGGCTAGATTCATACTGAAACGCTCCTTGTCATGCAGAGCACTTCTTCTGGTGTCGTTAAACCGAGTTTTGCTTTCTCGATGCCATCACATCTCAGCGTATTGAACGCTGTTCCAGAGAGCGTCTGCCTTAACTCTTGAAGCGACGCACCTTGACTTATTGCTTCAAGCAATTCACTTGTTGGGATAAGCAATTCAAAGATGCCAATTCGACCAGCGTAGCCTGTGTTTCGGCATCTGTGACAGCCTGCACCCACCCAAAATTCGCCACCACCACAAGCTTCGCGAACTGATGAATCACCTTTCCACTTGCATTTGCAATGCGGGCAGATTTTGCGGACAAGTCGCTGCGCGAGAACGCCGCGTACAGTTGCAGAAACGAGATAGGGTTCGATACCTAAGTTGATGAGGCGTGTGACTGCACTGATTGCATCATTTGTGTGAAGCGTTGAAAAGACAAGGTGACCTGTAAGCGCTGCTTGTGAAACAATCGCTGCAGTTTCTGCATCTCTGATTTCACCCACCATCAGCACATCAGGGTCTTGCCTGAGCATTGAACGAAGTGCTTTTGAGAAAGTGAAGCCAGCTCGTTCATTGATTTGAGATTGATTAATGCCATTAATCTGCGCTTCAATAGGGTCTTCAACAGTTGAGACATTGATTTCAGTTGTCTCCATTTGCGAAAGCACAGAGTAAAGCGTGGTTGATTTACCCGAACCCGTTGGACCAGTCACAAGCACAACGCCGTTTGGCTGCGCAACAACTGATTTCCAAGCGTCGAGCATTGACTCGTTAAAACCAAGTTGGTCGAGCGACAAACTGTTGTTTTTACTGTCGATAATTCGTAGCACAACGATTTCGCCAAACTTGCCTGGCATCGTTGACACACGCAAGTCAATTGGACGACCATCCATCATGACATTGAAGTCGCCATCTTGTGGCAAGCGACGTTCTGAGATATCGAGATTCGCCATAATTTTGATTCGGCTTGCAATCGCTTGCTGCATTTTGTGCGGCGGTTGTATCTTCTCATACAGTCGACCATCGATGCGGTACCGAACGCGTAGCGCGTGGTCGCCTGGCTCAATATGTATGTCTGATGCGCCTTCTTGAACAGCGGAGTAAATGATGAAGTTCACAAGTTTAACAACTGGGCCATGCCCAGCGTCTTCTTCTAAATCTGCAAGTTCAGTTGCGTCATGCTCGATGACTGCAAAGTCATGTTCATCAATGTCTTCATAGATTTCATCGATGACAAAAACGTTTGCTGCTGGCAAGTACGCTTTGTGTGCTGACTCAATGTCTTCTGCTGTTGCTGCAACAATTTGAGCTCTATGCCCAGTCTTGCGTTCAATTTCTTCAAGCAAATATAAGTTTGCTGGTTCGCTCACTGCAACAGTCAGAACGCCCCTAACAAGGAAGAGTGGCAGAACGCCGTGTTCTTGCAAAAACTCGCGAGGAAGCACGTCAACAACTTTTGGGTCTGCAAGTCGAGCTGTGTCACTTGCAAATGGAATGCCGTATGCTTCTGCAAGTGTTTCTAGCACCATCTGTTGATTGACAAAACCAAGGTGCACAAGCACTTCACCGATGAGCTTTCGTTCTTCGGAAGTCTTTTGGAATTCTAATGCTTGCTCAAGTTGTTCTTCACTGAGGGCACCTCTTCGGACGAGAAGTTGACCAAGTGGCGCTTGAGCAGTCATATTTGGATTGGATTGATTTGCCATTGTCATGAACCAATACTCCGAGCAGCCTCTTCAATTTCGTCATGAACGCTAAAGACTCGGTCGAGCCTTGTGAATTCGAAAATCTGCGTAATTGTTTCGTTGACGTTTGCGCACCGCAGCTGATGGTTCGACTGGGCAAGCAAATCAGAGAGCCAAAGGAAAGATTCAAGGCCGATTGAGTCAATCATGTTTAAAGCTTCGCAATCAAGAATGACATTAGATGGCGACTCATTCCAAGCGTCCTGAACCGTTCGCTTAAATTGATCTTCTGAGTCTACAGTCAGTTCGCCATTAAGCGAAATGACGATTGCAGTTCGATGTGATTCACACGTTATATTCATGCTGCCTCCCTTGTGGAGTTGTTTGAAGTCTGGTGCTCAATCATGATGCGTTCCCACTCACTGAAATCCAACGAGAAGAAGAGCGACACTAGTTGTGGGTCAAATTGCGAACCTGCAACTTCTTTTATTTCTTGCAATACCGATTCGCGAGTCATCGCATTTCTGTATGTCCTACTCGATGACATTGCATCGAATGTATCTGCAATAGCAATCATTCTTGCGATTACTGGAATCTCTTCGCCATGAAGGCCGTAGGGATACCCGCTGCCGTCGAACTTCTCATGGTGATGTAATACGCCACCTAAGACGTCTTCCATTTGAGGGATGTCTTTGAGAATACGAGCGCCAATTTCTGGATGCTTTTGAATTGCTTCATACTCATCATCACTCAATTGACCATTCTTTAGAAGCACATCTTCAGCGACACCTATTTTTCCGATGTCATGAACGAGTCCTGCGATTCTGCAACGCTCGATTTGTTCGTCGCTATATCCGGCTGCTTCTGCAAGTTGTGCTGTGAGTAATGCCACCCTATGAGAATGACCACAGGTATACTTATCTTTCGCATCAATTGAAGTTGTTAACGCTTCAAGTGTGCCAAGAAAAGTGGCATTTAAGTCTTCATAGAGCAGTGCATTTGCTAAAAAGATCGATAACTGAGCGGCTGTCGCACATAAGAGCTTCATATCAACTGATGATGCAGCGCAATCTTCACCTTGTTTTTCACCAGCAATCAGAACGCCAAGAACGTCGCCATCGTTGACAATTGGCACAATGATTGCGGCACTACCAAACGCATCGCTCACTGCATCTATGCCATTAGAGACAAGTAGCGCGTTGCGGCTGAAATCACTTGTAAGTGTTTTGACTGACGCTGAAAGATGTTCTTCTGAGTAATTAGCGTCGCCTGCAAGCAGGAACTTGTCACCTGGCTTGGGCAATCGATGTCCAACATTAAGTTGAACACCAATCCAAGCATACGGGAGTGTTTCAAGTAGTTCATTGCATGCAAGTTCAATGAATCGCTCTGGCTGATTCACTGAGTTCATACTGTTTGTCATTGTGTAGAGCAAACTGATTTCTTCATATGAATCAGCAAGTTCTTGACCAACTGAGTCCACTGTTTGTTGGCTTTTGAGTTCTGATGCATGTACTTCCCATGCAAACTGGAAGAGTGAGCTGAGTTTCTTTACATCTTGCTTTGAAGCTGGTGGCAAGTCACGCATCATTTGTGAAACGATTGTTCTGTCTGCATCACTCGCTTGACAGAGTGCATAAAGGTATTCACTTGCAAATAGTTCATCAGTAACGATTACACCAATGGTGTAACCATCGTGCCGCGCACCGCTTGTTGATTGAACAGGAACAAGCCAAATGCCTGCGACTGCTTCAATTGGTGAAAAATCTTGCGTTGAGTTCCATGTCATACAGTGCGTTCGGAGTGATGCTCTGACCATTGGCGAACTTGTGAGCAAATCAGTCAACCAGTGCGATTGCTCTTCCTTTGACAACATGCCATACGCGTCACAATGAAGCATTATCATTCCAGCGTCCTCAACGAGTGCTTTAAACGATGGTGATACAACATGCTTTTGTTTTGAAACTCTATACATCATGGCGTGTTACGCTGCCTCTCTTGTCACAGAATTGCTTGAATGCTGCACATCTTGAAGAAGCGATGCAACTAATTCTGCAATTCCACGAGGGCTAAATGGTTTACTCAACACCTTTTTAACATTCTCAATTTTGGTGTCACATGCTGAGAGCGTGTGACCTCTTGCAGTAAGTACGACAACTGGAATATGAGACGTTTTCTTATTACCAAGAAGGGACACAGCTAGTTCAAGGCCGTTCATGTATGGCATTTGAATATCAGTGATAACTAAGTCAGGAGATTGATTAAGCGCTGTGTGGAGCGCGTCTTCTCCATCAACTGCAGTGATTACTTCATATCCGCAGTGTCTCAACTTCAGTGAGAGCACCTTTAGGATATGGGCTTCATCATCTACAACTAGAATTCGGTGTGTCATTGCGTCCTTTCCGTCATGCAGCCTTCTGAACTGCACGTCCTCCCAGTGGGATTGAAAACCAGAACTTTGAACCCATGCCAAGATCTGATTCCAAACCAATTTGTCCACTGTGTAATGTTTCAATAATGTGCTGACACAAGTTGAGACCAAGGCCAGTTCCTTGTGCAACTCGCTTGTAGTTTTCAACTCGGTAGAACTTGTCAAACACTTTCTCGACTTGGTCCGGAGCGATGCCAAGACCCGTATCAGTGATTGAGAAGTGCAAACTTCTTGTGAGATTATCTGTATCTGCTGAAAGCGTTATTCTTCCGCCTTCTGGGGTGTACTTGATTGCATTCGACAACAAGTTCACGATGACTTGATACAACATATCGCTGTCACCGTTCACTGATAAATCAATCGCGGATAACTGGACATTAATATCAAGTTCCTTCTCAGAAGCTTGCGGAGACATGTTTGTCACTGCCCTATCAACAAGCATCTTGAAATCGCATGTGTCTCTATCGATATGCATCAATCCCGCTTCGATTCTACTGATGTTCAGCAGATTATCAATCATGCGGCGTAAGCGTTCTGTTTCAGTAGAAATGACGGAGTAGTACTCATTACGTTCTTCTTCGCTATTCGCATCGCCATCAATCAGCATTTCAACATAAGCAGCAATTGATGAGAGCGGGGTTCGAAGTTCATGACTTGCTTTGGATACAAAGTCACTTTTAAGTCGTGCGATTTCACGTTCTTGACTAAGATCTCTAAGCACTGTGACAACAGCGTGGTGTGCATCGTCAATACTGCCAACCGATTGCAACTGCACTTCAAATGCAGTTTTTGAATCGCCAACAGTAATTTCTTGTTCATACATTCTGCCTTCTCTTGGAAGACCAGTACGTGCGTCTTTAATCGTTGCAAGCAATTGGTGGTCACTGATGACATCATCGATTGATTGCCCTGCTGCCTGCTTAGGAGAACATGTTAAGAGCGAATTTGCAACATCATTAGTGTGAAGAACTTCACCATGAGCATCAATGACGATGACTGCATCTTTCAATACTTCAAACACTGCTTCAACTTGACGACGACGAGTGCGGTCAATGCAACCATGAATCTTTGCAGATTCAAGTTCATTCATCGTAAGTTCAGTTGATTCTTGTTGTTGCGCTAAAGACTCTTCTACTTCAATCTTGTACTTTTTCCACTTCAACGCAAAGACAACTGCAACAACAGCTGATGCCATTGTCGAGAGCAGTAAGATTGCAGTAAGTGGTTGTGTTAACAAGTGGGTCTGCCTTGGTATCTCTACCCTCAGCAGATGCACGCGTTTCTACGGGGTAAGAGGAGTAAACTGTTCAACATTCACGATTTCGCGAGTTCCACTCGATTCATCGCTTTGTTGGTCAGTTTCACTCTCGGCAGTTTCGGAAGCCATATTCTGTCTAATTGCCGTTTCTGCCCTAGTTTTTGAATATTTATCACGCCCAAACGCAATTAATGGCTCAATATCGAGGCTTTCGTTATAGGACTTTGCTGTGGCGAGTTCTCTTGCAGCCCTTTCAACATCACCCAAATGAAGGGCTGCAATACCCGTAAATAGTGATGCTTCGGGAAGTTGCATGTTAATTTTTGAAATTGATTCGCCGCACGTGAGGAGTCGCTCATAATCGCCCATTTCCCAAGCGATGTAGCCTAAATCAACCCACGCCCCTGACTCGTTTGGTGATTCTCTGCTGACTTTAAGACAAAGGTCTCGGCCTTCGACGACGCGACCAGTTGCAACAAGACATTTTGCTTTCGTTCGTGTTAACAGCGATGAAAGTGATCCAAATGCTGTTTCATACTGCTTGATTGTCATTAGACAATCTGCATAGTACCCAGCGTGAAACTGCGCAACGATGAGCGTTGTTAATGTCTCAGCGTCGTTGTTGCCAAGAAGAATTGAATCAGAAATGTACGTCGCACCTGCTTCATCATCACCCTTTTGAAGATAGAGATGACCTGTTAAAGCAGCGACTGCTGGGTGGTGTTGAAAATTCTTTGCCGATGTTTCGAGCACATGGATAGCTTCGTCGTGCTGTCCAAGCGCTGACAATGTTTCAGCAGTTGCCATGACATACTGTGGATGTTCATCATCACATTCCATTGCTTGCCTGTAACACGCAAGGGCTGCTTCATCTTCACCCCACCTTTGATGAAGAATGCCAAGAAAGTAGTTTGCCTCTGGCGAATCTTCTTTTAGTTCAAGAACCCTTGTAAATGATTGGTGCGCCAAATCGAGTTGATGTTTTTCAAGGAGAACTCTCCCTTTGAGCATGTGGTAATCGGGATGTTTTGGATACCGCTGAATTGCGTTTTCAATTGTGCCTAATGCATCGTCAAACTGACCGACTTCAAATTGTTGAGTTGCTTGCTGCGCAGCTAAGTCAGCATTCACAATATCCATTCGCTCATGCGCATTCGCTCTCGCCTCTAGTCCCGCTTTGCTTGGTCCAGAACATCCAATTGAAACTGCCGCAAGCACCAAAACGCTATGTCTTAACACACTCAATCCTCCTGAGCCATCGAAATTTGATTGCTCTCTTTTAATAGTAGTTCTCTCAATAAATCCCGCTCCCAAGTCGATTCACGTTCTCCAGTGATTTGATCACGTAACCTAATCATCTCAGGTTGTTTTGAAGAGTTACGAAGCGATAAATTTGACCAATAGAGCGCTTGTTCCAAATCACCATG
>JAYZCQ010000010.1:0-4459 GCA_036338245.1 Planctomycetota bacterium | reverse complement strand
GCCTGTGTAATATCGTTCTGGCGCGCAACGGTTATTCGTGCCAAGAATTGTGCCGCCTCTACTTAAGATGCCAGATAAATCTTCAACACCAAGTTTCTTTGTTCGGTTTTCAATGAGTCCTTGATACCCATCTTCGATGCCGATGATGTCAATGCCGCCTTTTGTCAGCGCCGCTTTGCCAATGCCGCGAATTGCCGCGTTGAGTCCTGGGCAGTCGCCGCCACCCGTCAAAATCCCAATTGTCTTTATTGCGCTCATTTAAAAATTCTGTGTTGTTGGTCGCACTGCAATTTCGCCAAGTTCGACATGAGAGGGCGTGCTTAATGCAAATGCGACGCTCTCTGCAATGTCATGAGGTAGGAGTGGATGTTCATAATTGTCCATCGCTGATTGGAATTCTACTCTCGACTGCTCATGCGTAACAGATGATGGCAATTCTGTTTTGACGAGACCCGGCATGATGGATGTCACCTTAATGGTGTTGCCATCTTTGACACTTCGCTCGCTTAAATCGAGTTGTAGTCCTTCAGAAATTGCCCTGACGGCGTGCTTTGTTCCGCAGTAAACAGCCGCCCCTGCAAAGATACGTCTTCCAGCTGTTGAACTGATGTTAATGATGTGGCCCGTGCCTTGTTCAAGCATGCGTGGCAGCACAGAAGCAATGCCGTTCAATACGCCCTTTACATTGACATCAACAGCATGATGCCAATCATCGAGATGGCATCTCGTCATGGATGCCATTGGAAGAACGCCTGCATTGTTTACGATAGCATCTATAGAACCGAATTCAGATATTGCGCACTCAGCAAGTTGCATAACATCATCGCTCTTTGTCACATCGCATCGGACCGGTATGACATGCTTGCCACATTGAGATGCAATCTCTTGAAGTTGGTCTTCCCTACGTGCTGCGATAATCAGTCCCTTCGCATTTTTGGATAGTTTTTGAGCAACTGCAGCACCAATTCCTGAACTCGCTCCAGTAATAATGCCAACGCCAGTCCAAGCCATGTCGCAGTGTTGTGTCATTGCATGTACCATCCTACCTAATGATGACGGAACAACAAGTACAACAAAAAGAAGAATCCCAACTCGTTGCCGCTCGAAGAGCAAAGATGCAACGCTGGATGGATGATTACAACGTGTATCCTTGGGGGCATCGAGTGGACGGCCTGACGTCACTCGCAGATGCCAGAGCTCAATTCAGCCAAGAAGCTCATGACGCTTCTAAGGAAGAGGGCGGCAAGGATGAGCGACCTCGCGTTAAAGTGGCAGGTCGCTGTATTCAACACAGAGCAATGGGGAAGTTGACATTCCTTGTGATTCGTGATGAGACAGGCGATTTGCAGATTAGTTGCTCAAAAGCAGCGCTCCCAACGGAAGAGTTTAAAGTTGCAAGCAAACTAGACTATGGTGACATCGTCGTTGCTGAAGGACCTATTGGCGCTACCCAGAAGGGTGAAATTTGCGTTTGGGCAGACTCATTCAGTCTCGCGTGTAAATCACTTGTTCCACCACCTGAAAAGTTTCACGGCATCAGTGATGCTGAACTCCGCTACAGGCAGCGGTACGTGGATATGTATACAAATCCGGAAACAATTGACACGTTTAAAAAACGCTCAGACATAATTAGAGCGATTCGTTCATACATGGAAGTAGGCGCTTTTGTTGAAGTGGAAACTCCAATGATGCAGCCGCTTGCTGGAGGTGCTGCTGCGAGACCATTTTCAACACATCACAACGCACTTGATATTCCACTCTTTTTGCGAATTGCTCCCGAGCTGTATTTGAAGCGGCTACTTGTTGGTGGGATGCGAAAAGTGTATGAAATCAATCGCAACTTCAGAAATGAAGGCGTTTCAAAGAAACACAATCCTGAGTTTACGATGCTTGAAGCATATGAAGCGTTTGGCGACTGCGAAACAATGCTTGAACTTACTGAGGGCATGGTAAGGGCGGGCGCTTCTGAAGTCAGTGAGAGTATGTTGATCACATTTGGCGAACATGATGTTGATTACAACAAGCCATTTGACAGGATTTCATATGGTGATTTGTTTAAGCGTGCTTTAGGGTTTGCGATGGAAGATGAATCGCAAGTTAGAGCAAAAGGAAATGAACTTCATATTGAAAATGCAGATTCACTCAATCAGTGGCTCCTCGTTAGCCAAATTTTTGATTCATGCGTTGAAGATACTATTGATCCAACTAGACCAACTTTCGTAACCGACTATCCAAGTGCGATTTCTCCGCTGACAAGACCACACGCTGACAATGACTCTCTCTCTCACAGATGGGAGCTTTTTATCTGTGGAATGGAAATCGCAAACTCATACACAGAACTCAATGACCCAGACTTACAACTTCAACGATTCACAGAGCAACTCGATGGAGCTGATGATGAAGTTCAAGCATTTAGAACACTTGATGAAGACTTTATACACGCACTTCGCGTAGGCATGCCGCCAGCGGGCGGTCTTGGAGTAGGCATCGATAGACTCGTTATGTTGCTGACAAGCAATGAATCGATTCGAGATGTCGTTCTATTCCCACTTATGAAACCACAGGATTCAGCACATGAAGACAATGATTAACTTTTTCACACTCACAATCTGCCTTGTCGCTTCAATTGCAACGGCAGAATGGGAAATTGTTTCTGAGCATTGGTATGGCGTAACGATTGACGGTGCAAAGTCAGGGCATGTTTATCAAATCGTTGAACAAGACGATTTTAATTACAAATCAACGAACATTCAAGAAATGACATTGTCACGCGCAGGCATTGAGTTGCAAATAAAAGTTCATACGATTTCCACCGAAACTATCGATGGAAAACCTGTTTCAGTCATCACAACACAAGAAGCGATGGGCCAAGTTAGTAAAACGACGTGGCTCTTTAAAGATGGCAAAATCATGACAATTTCTGAAGCCGGTGGAGAGCCAGTTCAAAAAGTAGTTGATGCTCCAGATACAAATTGGCTTACGCCTCAAGCAGTCAAGCGCTTGTTTGTACAGAAAATGAGTGAAGATCAGCCAATCATTTCATACGTCACGATGTCGCCTGAACTTGGTCTAAAACCGGTGACTGTTGTGCTTACAAAACTAGGCACAGAAACAATCGAAGTCATGGGACGCGATACTGAAGTTGTGAAATATGAATCGACAAACAATGTGCTTCCAGTTGCGTCGAATGAGTGGTACACAAGAGAAGGGCTCAACGTCGGCTCGGAAATGAACACGGGCTTTGGCGCAATAAGGAATGCCTTGATGACAAAGCAAGATGCACTTGCGCCTGTCAACGAAGTTCCTGAACTCATGATCAGTATGTTTGTTGAACCTAACATGCGAATTCCAGAAGATGAAGACCTCAATAGACTCGTCATGAAAGTTAAAAGTAAAGATGGTTCTAAAGTTGAATTGCCAAACTCAGGTCATCAATTCGTGACAACTAACGATGATGGAACAGCAACGGTTATCGTTGATTTAAACAAGGCAGTGCCTGCAACAAGCGGTGAATTGGACAGTCCTTCATTCATGGCAGCAACAGCAATCTGTGATGCTTCAGATGAAGCAGTGATTGCCATTGCAACGGAGACACTTGCAACCCTTCCTGAGAATGCATCTGATTTAGACAAGGCAAAAGCGCTTAGAGCAAAAGTGTTTGACTTTATTGATAACAAGGGTTTGTCGACAGCGTTTGCTTCTGCGTCACAAACAGCAAGAGACAGAAAGGGTGATTGCTCTGAACACGGCGTACTACTTTGCGGCGTACTGCGAGCTGCAGGTATTCCATCTCGCGGCGTCATGGGACTTGTCTATGTTCCCCTATTGAAAGAAAACGGTGTGTTTGGGTGGCACATGTGGTCACAAGCCCTCATTGATGGACACTGGATTGACCTTGATGCAACGCTTGAAACAGTCCACAGCGTTGGCCACGTTACAACATTGACAACTCCTCTTTCAGATGAAAACCTCGGTGCTGACATGGCTGGGCTCATGGGAACGCTCGGTAATCTTGAAGTCGAGATTATTGAAATCGGAAACCCAAGCAAGGAATGACATCGCTGGTCTTACCACCGCGTCCTGAAGATGGGCACAAAGGCACTTTTGGTAGTGTTTGCGTCATTGGTGGTTGCAAAAGCGAAGATGGGCTCGTCATGCTCGGCGCGCCTGCGCTCGCTGCAAACGCTGCACTTAGGAGTGGGTGTGGTCAAGTTGTGCTTGCAACACCGCAACCATTACTCGCACAGGCATTGTCACTAGCTCCAACCGCAACCGGTGTTGAGTTGCCAATTGACGATGTCAGTAGGCTCATGCCGAGTCAAGCCATTACGCTCATCGATCAACATTGTGGTTCGTGCAGTGCAATTGCACTTGGCATGGGATTTGGACAGGGGTGGTCTCAACAACAAGTTGTGACAGCACTGACGGCTCGTGAAGATCGACCAATTGTGCTTGACGC
>JAYZCQ010000009.1:0-4933 GCA_036338245.1 Planctomycetota bacterium | reverse complement strand
ACTAAATTCTTCTTCTTTCTCTCTTTACCACCCACCCGTCCGCACAGAGGCAGCGGTTCACACCAACGCCTCTGTGTGGCATTGGTGAGTGGATTGTTTTCGTCACGCGCAGTCGCCCCACGCTGCGATAAGTTCAAGAAGGTCTGTCACACCAACTGTTCCGTCTTCATCCAAATCCGCACTGCAATCTTCTGAGCAATTGCCCCATGCTGCAATGATTTCTAGAAGGTCTGTAACGCTCACTGATCCATCACCATTGATGTCGCCAAAACACGGTTCACCTAAGCCTTCGCCGAGCGAACCATCAGCGTTCACTCGCTGAGCATAAATATCCGGACTGCCATTACGCGCATCATCCCATGCCAAAATGTAACCGCCTGCACCAACACCTACCGACAAATCATCTTTCTCAGATTGAACACTTGAGACTTCGATTGAATCTGATTCCCACACAAACTCGCCCTTGGCATTTAAACTTGAGGCAAAAATCAAATCTTGACCAAATGACGCTACGCTTTGATAGAAAACGGTTGCGTTACCACCAATAGTTGCTGCCGCACCTACATATCGCTGCGGAGAATTTGAAGGCGATTGAATGCTTTTGCCAGTTGTTCCCCACTGCCTTGTCCCATCGCTTGAAAGGCGTTGCGCTGAGACGCCCGAGTTGCCTTGGCTATTCGTTAATGTGTTGAAGAACACAATGTGCTCGTCACCATCTCGCGTACTTTGCGGATTCACACGTTCTACACCAAGTCCACCTGTAGCGACTTGTACTTCATATATAAGCGTCCCATCTACATTTACGTGCGCTGCAAACACTTGTAATGGGCTCGTTCCATACCAACTGTAAAGCACTCCACCACTGCCATCTGAGATAAACTCGGGATAGTTACCAAACTGAAGTGAATTTGAGTTCATCACGCTTACTTGACCGCCCCAAGCGTCACTACCATCGCTGTTAATCTTCATTGAGCGAATTTGTTTTGCACCTGAAAAAAACAAATATTGCACAAATGAAGCAATGACACTTCCGTTATCAGATGGTTTGAGGTCAGTGAGTGAATAAGACCCTCCATCTGGGTCGTAGAGTGTTTTACTTGTCTTCCAAACTTGATTACCGTCAGAATCAAGTTTTTGCAATCCGGAGTAGCCGTTGTCAACCCACCCAACAAAAACATTGCCGCCAGACATGCATAATTGTGGTGGGCCTGCAAATTGATTTCCTATACCAACGTTGGTTGTCCAATCGACTACACCCGATTGGCTTACAGAAGAGACGAAGATGCTATCCCCGCCAAGTCCACTGTTTCGATATGCAACAATTGCGTTGTCATCGCCATCAATTGTAAGGTCGTAATCCATCGTCCAAGAGAAACTTCGTGAAGCGATGAGTTCTCCGCCTTCATCCCACATCGCTTGCCCGCTTGCGTCAAGGTATTGCATGTAGAGGTCATACCCCCCACTTCGGTTATCAAACCAACTGATGTATGAACTTCCATCTTCTAAGGTTGCAACTTTAGATTGTGCTTGTTCGCCGCTTGCCCCGCAAATCAGCAGGTTCGATGCATCACCTGACCACTGGCCAAAGAGTGTTGAACTCACTATTGAAATTGTATATAACGATAATTGAGTGTATTTGACCATCTAGACAGTATGGCAACAACCCTACCTTCATGCAAGTATTAATCACATTAGTTACAGTTCTATTCAAGGCCATATAGCCGATACCCAATAATATGATGGTTTTACTTTTCTTGTTATTCGCAGTTGTCATGGTGCTTGCCTGGAAGGGCAAGCGGAAACCTGCAATTGCGTTATTCCTCATCAATCTCATTCTGTGCTGTTTATGGTTTAAACATCATGTCACTGACCCACTAAATCTGGATTTTTAACATGACGCCAAAACTTGCAAAACACATCAACACATTGTTTCTACTCATGATTTGCACGCCATTAGTTGGCGCGTACGGCGTACAGTTCATAAAGGGCGAATTCCCTTGCCCACTTTGTTTACTTCAAAGACTTGCAATGCTCGGTATTGCATGTGGCGTCATTATGAACTTACGATTTGGCATTCGCCCTATGCATTACGGCATGTGCATACTTAGTGCTGTGTTTGGAGCGTGCGTCTCAACTCGGCAAGTACTACTTCATATTGTTCCGGGGCAAGGCAACACTGGCTACGGTGACCCCGTCATGGGACTGCACCTTTACTCGTGGGCGTTACTCATCTTTATGGCAACCATTCTGCTACTTGGCATCATCTTCATGTTTGATTCGCAATTTGAATCCGCTGAAAACACGAAGACGCCTCGTAAAGTTGCACCCATCGCACTAGGCGCGTTTTGGATTGCTCTCGGCGTCACACTTGCAAATGTTGTAACAACATTTTTCGAATGCGGACTCAAGCAATGTCCTGACAACCCTACGAGCTACTTGCTGCTTTAGGATCTCGACTTCCTGCGTACAACTCATATTTCAGCAAGCGGCAGTCAATCTCGGCATTTGTAAATGGCGTTCGTTTTGATACCTTCAATTTCATTGCTGCGATGAGCGGCTTGCCTGATGTAAAGACATACCCCGTCCATCCAGCACACTGCTGTTTAAAAAAGTCGCCCATTCTGTTATATGTTTCAATGAGTGAATCATCGCCGAGCCGAACGCCATACTCACCATGCAAAATGATGTCGCCTGTTGAATCGGGAAACGGCGTTTCTGCAAAGTCGCACACATGAAACTCAATAAGATGATCCACACCAGCAGTCACTGCGTTTTTCCGAGTCGCCTCAATGGCTTCTTCTTCAATATCACTTGCAATGATTGGGGCTGGGGCATTCTTCAACATTAACTTCTTGGCATCTGCTCTCGCTTTTCGCCAATCGTCATCACTCGCACCAAGAATGTGATTGCATGCGTACCCGCTTCTAAGTAGGCCTGGCGCTCGTTGCTTAGCCATAAGTGCTGCTTCAATTGCAAGGGTCCCGCTTCCACACATCGGAACGACAAGCGGCTTAGCGCCGGTGTATCCCATTTCCATCAATACCGATGCTGCAATTGTTTCCCGCATCGGTGCCATGAATGGCATTTTTCGATATCCCCTGTCAGAGAGTTTCCGTCCTGACATATTGATATAGATTCTCGCTTTGTTTTCTCTCCAGTGCATGTGCACCATCATGCCATCTTGTTTTGAACCAGCATCCGGTCTCTTTCCAACTGCGTCAACCAATTTGTCACAAATCGCATCTTTTAAACGCATGTTTGGAAACATTGAATTTGTAATGGTTGGATTATTGACATTTGAAGTAATTGAAAGGTAACCGTTTGGGTCAATAACTCGGTCCCATGGAAGCCGTTTCGCTTCACTGTAAAGTTCTTCCGCGTTTCGGCAGTTGATGTCTGCAAACCGCTGTAATACATGAAACGCCGTTCGTAGTTGCAGATTAAGAATCATTGCATCGCTCGTTGACGCTTTAATTTCGACACCGGTTTTGTCCATCGACAAGCACTCGAAGCCAAGTTGTTCTAACTCTACTTTGAGGTATTGCGCGAGGGTTGGAGCGCATGTCACTCGGGTAAATCGTTTCGGTTGATGTTCAGACAAGGGTGGATATCGTACCCGAATGTGTACAATAGAATGCGATGAAGTTCATGAACTCACTCCTTTGCATCGTGCTCATGAATGGGTGCGCGACACTCTCCAAGCAATCGACAGAACCGCTCTTTTTTATCTCGTTTCACAAGCATGTCATTTCTGGTCAAAAGCCAGATGCGGCCCACTTTTCTCAACTTGACTCTTTGGGTGTAAGAACCATCATCTGCGTTGACAGTGTGCCTCCTAACATCAATGCAGCAAAGCAATACGACATCGAATCGATTCATATTCCAATGCACTACGGAGTACAAGATGTATCGAAGCGAACCACACTAATCGCTGCGACCCAACATGGATTAGAACGAGGCAATGTCTATATCCACTGCCATTATGGAAAGCACCGCTCAGCTGCGGCTGCTGGGATTTCACTTGTTGGTCTTGGAATTGCAACGAATCATGAAATGCGTCTAAAGATGGAGGAATCTGGCACTTCACCTACTTACCTCGGGTTGTGGGAGTCTGTTCGCACTCAAACTGTGCTCGATAACATTCCAGACATAAAGTTCCATTCTCGCGTCATGCCGGAAGGAATGACCAAGCAGATGATTGAAATGAACCGAGCATTTGAACGACTTGAACTTGCAAAGAAACATGATTGGCAAGTTCCTGAATCACATCCAGATGTTTCACCAGCTTCAGATGCTGGACTAATCGTAGAAGTGCTTCGCGCCATTCATCTCAGCAACGAACTCAATGAATATCCGTTCGATTTTGAAACGAGAATCGTTAACGCCATTCATCACGCGAGTGGGCTTGAAGATGCGATAATTGGGTCGCATGGGAGGACTGAAGTCAATTTGATGTTTCATCAAGTTGAGCAATCATGCACACATTGCCATGATGCTTATCGAGGTATTGCGACTCGCTCTGCTCAGATTCCTAAGTAGCCTTACTGTTGCAAGTTCCCTTTTCATGATTCTTGTGCCGTTTACCAAGAGACATATTCTCATTGTTTGTTTTTTACATCAGTTAAAAAAGAAAAAGCACACGCCTTTTAGGGCATGTGCTTTTTAAGAGCCACCGGTGGGACTTGAACCCGCAACCTCAAGATTACAAATCATGCGCTCTACCAGTTGAGCTACGGTGGCATTGCTGTCATTTGGCTTGCTTGCGCTTGCCTGTTGACCGCGAGGCGAGTAATATACCAAATTCAATTGAATAGGGCGAGTACCCAAGTGGACAAAGGGGGCAGACTGTAAATCTGCTGGCGTACGCCTTCACAGGTTCGAATCCTGTCTCGCCCATCCCTTAACACCTACCTGTTTATGCAGGTAGGTGTTT
>JAYZCQ010000008.1:0-7027 GCA_036338245.1 Planctomycetota bacterium | reverse complement strand
CGATGTAAGACAAGCTCTTAATGTTTGATGACCCTTTCGCAAAGAAGAACTTTCCTCCACTGACTTGCCTGAGAAGAGAATACATGTTGGCAAAGTTGTTCGCGCCAAACGTTACTGTTGGACGGATAACCAACGCTCGTCGGTCACCACCACTCTTCACCCAATCTTGAAGCACCGCTTCTCCAGCAAGTTTAGATTTGCCATAGGGCGATTCGGGCTGCGGAGTCGTTTCTTCAGTAAGTGGCGGCGGCGCACTTCCATACACAGCAACTGTCGAGTAGAAACTAATAGAAGTCATCCCAAACTCGTCCATCACTTTTGTGATGACTCGCAGTCCCTCTTCGTTCACATCAAAGAAGGTCGCTTCGTCGATTCCAAAGTCGTGGTGCGCCGCTGCAAGATGAATAACTTCATCACATCCGACAAACGCTTTGCGAACAGCTGCTTCATCTCGGATATCACCAAACACATACGTGTGATGTGGCGATTTGTCGCCTGGTTCAATCAAGTCGAGAATGACTACTTCATCACCGCGATTCATTAACTCACGGCAAAAGTACGCACCGATAAAACCGGAACCACCAGTAACAACGACTTTCTTTTGTGTGTTTGCCATGTGGAGTATGTCATGGGCAATTTTACCTAGGGGACTTCAGTGAGAAAGGCATACTTTTTAAACTTTTTCACTTTTTGCTCATTCGCTTTTTAAACCAAGCGCCCATTTGAATTCTGGCATTCTCAGTAACAGTGCTCCGCATGAGTAGAAGACTGCTGCAATCGGCACGATTGCTGCAAGTGTTTGAAGGCTTCCTTCCCAGGTGCTAGATTGGAAGAATTCTAACTGGAGTAAGAAAACCACTACGGCGCTCATTGCTACCGTTAACAATGAGGCCTTTAACCATGAAACAAACACTTTTCCATTAAAAGGTCTAGCTTCTTTTGAGATTAGCGCCATAAGTAAAGCGGCTTGCAACACTGCACAAATCGATGTTGACCATGCAAGACCAGCCGTATGTAATGGCGTCCAAATCAATGTGACATTTAAGGCGGCGTTCAGCACCATGCACCCGATGGCAACTTTGACCGGAGTCATTGTGTTTCCTCTTGCGTAGAAGCCCTTTGTTAACACGCCACACATGGAGAATGCCCAAACTGCTGGAGCGTAGCCAAGTAAGATTGCGCCAACAGCAAGCGTGTCTTCCGATGTGAAGGCTCCGCCTTGAAAGACTGCCGCAGCAAGGGGTTCGCGGATGAGGATGAGCCCTGCACTTGCTGGCAAGCCAATGAACATGACCCACCGCATACCTCGCCGCATCGTTTCGCTAAATCCAGCATCGTCTTGGTGTTGTTTTGAGAGCAGCGGATAAATTGCAGTTGCAATTGCGATTCCAAAAACGCCGAGCGGAAATTGATACAAACGCTGCCCAAAACTTAACTCACTCATCGCGCTTTCCTGCAAGGGATACGTAACGCCAAAAATTGTATCGCCGAACAGAGTTGGCCAACTTGCAATTAGACCATCACAAAGGGTATTGATTTGAAGCACGCCTAGCCCAACAATCATTGGAAGTGTCGTTCGCATTAGTTTTCGCAGTTCACCGCGAACTTTTGAAGTCTCCGAAGAGAACCAACCCACCCGCCGAAGTGCAAACAGTGACCAAATCACTTGAATGACGCCTGCTAGAACCACTGCGATTGCAATTGCAAACATGTGCTTCGTTTCTGTATCAAAGAAGTGAACTAAGCCAACAGTCACAGCAATCATTGCGCCATTCAAAATGATTGGCGCTGCGGCTGGGGGACCAAATTTACCATGAACATGAAGCATCGCCGCAAGAATTGCAACGATGCAAACGAGCGGCATGTATGGCAACATTACCATCGTTAACTGAATTGCAAGCTTTGGCTCTTCTTGCATGCTTATGACAGCAAGCAATATAAGTTCGATAGCGATGACGATGCCACTTAAAAACAGCGTCAATGTAGACAGGGTTAATGTTGCGAATGCCCGGGCTTGCGCTTCGTTTTCGTAATGCAACTTTGAGTATGCGGGCAAGAATGCGGCCGCTAGTGCGCCTTCGCCAAACAAACGCCTGAACAAGTTTGGAATCAGAAAAGCAAAGTAAAACGCTGAGGCAAATGCCCCTGCACCAAACACTCTTGACATTGCGCCATCACGCACGAGACCTGTGACGCGGCTCGCAAGCGTAAGCAGGGTGTTTGTTCTAGTATTTTTCTCAAACTGTTCAGAGGTCAACTGACAATTCCCTCAATGTAAAAACTTTTGTGTCCCAAATGACGCGAGCGCTTGAAGCAATGAATGCAAATGCAAAGACGAGCGGTATCGTTGTAAACAGACTGCAAATCAGTGCAATGATTCCACCCAAACCAATCGACCACATCATTGGGACAACCATACTTTTTAAGAGGGGTGACAATAAAGAGTGAATGTCGTCATCTCTCATCAGATACAACAAAATCATGAGTGTGCTAATTGAAAGTGCGAACAGCATGATGACGGATGTGCTTGGCGTTTCGACAAACAAGTTGATGAAGTGCCAAAGTGCAAGCACGGTTATGCACAGTGTTGTGAAACCGACGACGCCGAGCATCATCCACATGTGCCAACTGTTAAGCACTGAATCGAATGCATCTTTTAGGGGTTGCAATTTTTGAGATGAGCAAGCGTCCTTCCAACACACCGCAGCAATCACGCCGAGTTCACTTGAAACCGCGTCCGCTGTGCTCCAAGAACGATTGTTTGGGAACAAATGTTGCGACCATTCATCAAAGATGACCCATCCAGTTGCAAGTAGTAACACAACGGCCGTACTTTGGACATACCGCGAACCGATGAACAAAAAAGTAATTGCGCCAAATGCTGCGAAGTGAAGCATCTTGTCTGGGGCAATCACTGATTCTCCGGTTGGGTCTGCTTGATAGCGATGCGACAATGCAAATACAAGAGTAAGTAGACCCCAGAAAAACACTCTCCACTTCGTTGTTACTTGATTATTGAGCGTCATGTGAAATTGGGTCACTCAACTCTTCAGTTGATTTCACTTCAATCACTTGTGAAGTATGAGGTTGATTAGCTTGCATCACACTTTGCGCTAGTTTGGCGTAATCTTGAGCTCCAGCGCATTCCGGTTCGTAGTCAAAAATTGTTTGACCAAAACTCGGGGCTTCGGCAAGTTTTACATTCCTGCGAATCGGTGGGTCAAGAATTGTGCAATGACTCCATGGTAATGCGTGCTCGCGAGAAGCTTCGAAAAATTCCGTTAAATCACTAACGACTTCCTTCGCAAGATTAGTTTGCCCTTCAAACATGCAAAGCACAACGCCACTGACTCTTAAATTCGGGTTTATCCCATCCACAAGAAGTCTTACCGTTTCAAACAACCTGCTCACACCCTGAAGTGCAAGGAAGTGCGCTTGCATTGGAACGATGAGTTCGTTTGATGCCGCAAGAGCGTTGATTGTGAGTAACCCTAAACTTGGCGGACAATCAATCAGAATATAGTCATACTCACTCTTGATTGCATCAAGTTTCTGTTTCAATAAATCATGCCGGTTTGTCTTGGAAGCAAGTTCGGATTCTGCTGCTGCTAAATCAACTTCACTAGTGACCAAATCAATATTTGGACGCGCTTTAAGCCGCGCTTGCTCGACCGTTGTTTCATCTTCAATCAACAAGTCATAGACTGAAACTGCCGCTTCATCGATGCCAAAATGCAAACCTAAATGCGTTTGTGGGTCTAAATCAACAACAAGAACGCGGTGCCCTGCATGAGCAATTGCTGCAGCAAGATTAACCGTAGTGGTTGTTTTTCCCACTCCCCCCTTTTGGTTCAGTAATGAAATGATACGCGTCGTGTTCACCGTATGAAGTATACCGACTATTCACGCAATCTACGACTGAATTGTCCCCCACATCCACCGCATTGCGGAAGACTCTTTGCCAATGATGTGCCGGAAATAATGCGCAAGAAGTCTGTTTGCTCTTTGCAACGTCTCAGGCTCTATCGTTGACATCGGCTGATCCTCAGCAAGGAGTTTGAGTGTTTCAATCGTTTCTCTGCGAACGCGAACGCGGTCGATTTCGCCTGTGTCTGAAACAACCCCGCCTGCGTCCACACTGAAACCTACGACTTCGGCTAGCCCCTGAGGACCATCAAGCGATGGCTGGTATCCAGTATCTACGAGAAGCGCCCAGCTAAATCTAAGAAGTGGCCAATCAATTTCGTGCCCTTGATTCATACGGTCGAGTGACTCAGAAAGAGCGTCGAACACAACTGGGTGTGGGTCTTGAGAGGTCATCATTCTGCCAACTAGGTCAACCATGTAAATCGCCGCCTTATTAACTTCAAGCGAGCCCCGCACTTTCCACCACACATGTTCCAGTTGCCACTCGGTGAGGGTCGCAAGATCTGCTCCATTCTTTAGTCTGTAAACGATTTGCCCCCGTGTCACTGGGTCAAAGCCACCAGAAAAAGCACCGTTGTCTCGTTTTGAACCCTTTGCAATTCCCCGAACGATGCCATGCGAGCGAGTCAGAAGGCTAACAGTCTGACTCGTTTCTGACCAATCCCAACACCGTAAGCAAATTGCAGTATCTGTGTTCATGGATTAATCATTGTGTTCAGTCATTGCAACAAAAAGCGGTTCCCATGGGAATTCCTCTAAAACAGAGTGTAAATCCGTTAACGTGAGTGATTCAATTTTTTTCAATTCATCTTCTAGTGAAAGGTAAGAGCCATTCGTTGTCATCATCGAACCAAGTCGTTTCATGCTTCCTACGGGGCGTTCACTTCGAATTGCTGATTCAGTTGCAGCTTTTGCAACAACTCTATCTAAATCATCTTGAGTTACTGCGTTCGTGATACTACGCATCTCTTTCTTCATGATGTCAATCACTTGTTCGCCGTTGTTTGGATTGCATGTTGCCCACGCAATTTGTTCGCCATATCCATCATGCGTGTCGATGCCAGTTGCAGCTTGCTCAGCAAGACCACTGTCTACCAGTGCAAAGTGGAAACGAGAACCATCACCACCTCCCAAGATTGAACTTACTGCTGTAGCAGCATATTTTCGTTCATCATCAAACGGCGTGCTCGGCATGAGCATCATGATGTATTGTTGATTCAAACTAGGAATAGGCACTTTGAGTTCGCCTGTCGCCCGTTGAATCTGCGGGTAAGTTCTTTGCGCGTTCGTCGTCGTCCACTTACTGCAACTCTGTTCAATACGAGCAGCCATATCGTCAAAGTCGACATTTCCTGCGAGTGCAACGATTGTGTTGTCTGCGCTGTAACGATGTTCAAAGTATGCGGCGAGTTCATCTCGTTGCATCGCTTTGATTGTTTTATTTGTTCCTAAGACGCGGTGCCCAACACTTTGATTCGCGAAGTACGTTTCAAGTGCTTTTTCATAGAGCACCCAAAACGGCTGGTCGTCGTACATCGCAATCTCTTCAAGAATGACACCCTTCTCCGCATCGAAATCTTCCTGACGAAGTGAGGGTCTTAAAATATCGGTGAGTATATCGTGAACATCGCCAAGAACTTCAGGCATGCACGCACCCCAAAATGCTGTCATCTCACCAGATGTAAAGGCATTGTGTTCTGCGCCGAGTGAATCGAACGCTAAATCTACTTCTTGAGCACTGCGAGATCGAGTTCCCTTGAACATCATGTGTTCAAGAAAATGGCTCACCCCCATAAGTTCCTTGGTTTCATCTCTTGCACCAGTTTTGACAAAGAACCCTATCGCTGTTGATGCTGCAGAAGGTGCACATTCGCACGTAATCCGCATGCCGTTGTCTAGGGTTGTTTCTTTATACGTAACTGTCAATTGTGAATCATTCTGTCTTCAGTGCCAAGTGCTGCTTCATGGATGGATTCTGCCATCGTTGGATGAGCATGCATAGTTGAAATAATATCCTCAACGGTTGCTTCTAAGCGGATTGCAAGGCCGATTTCTGCAATGAGTTCACTTGCATCTTCACCAATGATGTGGGCACCTAATATTTCGCCGTAAGGTTTACTCGCAAGAAGTTTCACGATGCCATCTGCTGCACCAACAGCAATTGCCTTGCCGTGCGCTTTCAATGAATAAACGCCCTTGGTGTATTCAACACCTTCATCTTGAAGTTGTTGTTCACTTTTACCAATTGATGCAATCTGAGGACTTGTATATGTACAACCTGGAATGGCTGCATAGTCAACACCAAACGTGTGATGCCCTGCCATGCGTTCAACGCAAGTCACTGCTTCTTCTGATGCAACATGTGCAAGAAGAGGTGGCCCGATGATGTCGCCAATAGCGTAGATGCCGTTGACTGAAGTTTGATAGGTTGGTTCGTCTACACTTTTCGCATCCGTCTTTATGAAACCGTGTTCGAGTTCAACATTTAATCCGTCAGCAAAGAGACCATCCGCTCTTGGCCCGACACCAATTGCAACGAGGACTTTATCGCCATTCTCTGTTTGAACTTTTGATTCATCATTCACATCAGCAAATGTGACTGAGACGCCACTGTCGTTTGTTTCAACGCTTTGGACTGCTACGCCCGTATGTATTTCCATACCATGTTTCTTAAATTCACGGAGGGCGTGTTTACTAATCTCATCATCCTCGGCCGGTAAAATCCTATCGAGCATTTCAATGATTGTTACTTTTGTTCCAAACGCGTTGTATACGTAGGCGAACTCCATTCCAATTGCACCAGAACCAATAATGATGAGGGACTCTGGTCTTTCGCTTAATGTCATTGCATCTGATGAGTTGATGATGTTGTTCCCATCACATAGTGCAAATGGCAGTTCGCGTGGTTTCGCTCCTGTTGCAATGAGAACTCGGTCTGCAGTTACTGTTTGAAGAACATTTGAACCATTTCCGTTGTAATAATCACCAGTCGTTTCACGAACTTCAACTTTGCACGGGTTGAGGCCGTCATTGCCAGAAAGAATATGCGCAGGTCCTTGAATGTGTTCAACGCCATTCTTTTTAAAGAGATAGCCAACAC
>JAYZCQ010000007.1:0-15588 GCA_036338245.1 Planctomycetota bacterium | reverse complement strand
AGATGCAGTTGTCGACGTAACATCCCAAATGCCAGGCGATGCTAATCTGAATGGTGTTGTCAATGTCAACGACTTACTCATCGTCATTGAATCGTTTGGCCCACTTCCAATTGGTGGACCACTCGTTGATTTTAATCACGATTACAACGTTGACATTAGTGACCTTCTTACAGTGATTGGAAACTGGAGTTGAGGAAAGCCTTTACATTGATTGAACTATTGGTTGTCATTGCCATTGTGGGTATCTTCATTTCAATCTTGGTGTTCGCAATTGGCGGCGCAGCCGGCTTATCTCAATCAAATGTTTGCAAAAACAATCAAAAACAACTCATCTTTGCTTCTGTTACGTATCTCAACGAGCATGGCCACTATGTCCCAGCTGTTTCTTATGTGCAAGAAGATGGGATGACCGTTATGAAGGCATGGGACGATGAGGACATGCTCTGGCAGTATCTAGACAAGCGTGTTGAGCACATGGTTTGTCCTGAACACGTCATCAACACTGATTCGATGTCCGGATATAACTACAACACATCATTTATCGGTGATGAAGATTACATGTTTGCAGAACCCGTGAGAGGTGTAGCAGCATCAGACTGCAAACATCCTGCGCACTGTGCGCTGTTTGGTGATTGCGCGAATAACAAATTTATGCGGTGCCCGGAAGACGACCCCGTTTATGACCCATATACAGATGATGCGACTCGTTGTGCGGGGACGCAAACGTATCGTCATGTTGGCAACACCAATGTTGGCTGGCTCGATGGTCATGTATAATCAACAAGTCTGCGTCACAATCCATGCAATGACTCAACAACGCAAGGGTTTTTAAGTGAAGACAATTCACTTTACAACCCCAGAGTCTTAAACATTAACTAATTCCAAGGAAGATATTGAACGGTTGTTCCGCTAACAATATCATCAGCTTGTTTTGGGATCCGAACAATACCAGTGGTGTTTACAGTGTGCACCAAATCGCCTGACCCCTGCCACTCTGGAATAGTTACGCCAGAAAACTCTCGAACGCACGGTCGATACATTTCACGATTTCGATTTGGTTTGACGTCATTCAATAACGTCACTTCATGAAACTTTGGCGCTACTTGCAACCCCATAAACTTTCTCAATACGGCCTTTCCAAAAAGAGTCGCGCACACGAGCGCTGACACAGGATTTCCAGGAAGACCAAGGACAATTGCGTTTTGACATGTGCCGACATAGACTGGCTTACCGGGCTGCATCGCTACACCTTTGATAATGTGATGGGCTGACAATGCCTCTAGTGCTGGGATGACAAAATCTTTCTTACCCGCACTGATGCCGCCAATCGTAACTACAACATCGTTTGCATCGCAAACTTCTTCTAACACTTTTACTGTTTGCTGTTCATCGTCACCTATCGATTGCAAAGAGACGTGGCAACCCATTGACTCAAACAAGGCGCGAAGCATTGAACTATTACTGTTTCTTATCTGGTGGGTTTTTGGGGTTTCTGAGCTTTCAACAAGTTCATCGCCTGAACTCAGCACGCAGAGTCGAATTGATTTGCGAACGGTTAAACATATTGCGCCTACTGCAGCTGCGATGCCAATGTGTTGTTGACCAAGAAAAGTTGATGGCTCAATCAACACCTCCCCACATAACGCGTCTGCTCCCTTTGGATGAATTGCAGTACCAGGCATTACGTCATCGAGTAAAAACTCCACTTCAGTTTTCGTAAACCGAGTTGACTCATGTTTAACGACTGCGTCAAAACCAATTGGCACTGACGCGCCCGTTGCAATCGAAACGCATCTCCCAGAACTGCCTTCAAGTTCGCACGCGTCACCGGCACTCACCGTTCCAACGATTGGTAACGTCACACCATTCTTTACATCGCTTGCAACAACCGCAAAACCATCCATCGTTGCTCGATTAAACGGTGGAAGCGCCCTATCTGCGATGACTCCTGTAGCGAGTGTTCTATGCAGGCATTCTTCCAGCGGTACATCTTCTAAATGAATTGCCGGCGTGATTGACTTTTCAAGGGTTGCAATTGCTTCATCGAATGTCAACATGCAATCACCCTCCACTCACTGGAGGCAACACTGCAATTGTGCAATCACTTGTGACGAGTTCTTGGTTGTCAACAAGTTTTCCATCAACTGCGTATGCACAGGGCACAGCCAACTGTTGTAACTCCGGGATTGAATCAATGATGACTTGCACAGTTCCGGATTGCACTTTAACTTGCGTTTCAGAAGTGCCAACTGCGTCTTTTGCTTGAGCAAACAGTTGAACAGTGATGTTCAGCTTATCGCCTGCCAAACTTCTTCTCCAATTCTTCAATCGAAAGTCTCATTGTTGTCGGCCTACCATGCGGACATCGACTCGACCGTTCATACAAGTGCCTTTTTGAAAGCAAATCTTTCAATTCCGTCTGCGTCATTTCGTCACCTGCCTTGACAGCCGCTTTACAAGCCATCATGTCAAGTATGTCAACGAGGACACTTTCCTCATCAACGTCACCATGCCCGTGGCTTAACAAATCAAAGACCTCTTGTATGAACTTACTTCCCTCAACGCTTCTTGATACGAGCAAGGTCGGCAATGCATACACAGAAATTGACGCTGGTCCTGACGCCTCAACTTCAATCCCAAGTTTTTTAAACAAAGCATGATGTTCTTCTAGCAATTCTATTTTTGCTCCATCTGCTTCAATAGATTCTGGGACAAGAAGTCGCTGCGATTCAAGTTGAGTTTGTTGCATGCGTTCATACAACTCTTCAAACATGATTCGTTCGTGGAGTGCATGTTGGTCAATGATGAGAATACCTTGCTCATCTTGGGTAACTAAGAAACACTTATGCACTTGCATGACTTCATCACTCTTGCGAATGGTTGGAAGTGACATTTCTTGATGCATCCATTGAGTTGTATCCTGTTCAATCATTGGAATTTGCTCGCCCGTTCCAAATGACGGTGTAGTCGACGACTCAGACGGCAAGAATGTTGCGACGATATCGTTAGCATGGAGAGTTGATGCAATGCCCCTATTGACGAGACGCCAGACAGCGTTTTTATCTCTGAATCGAACTTCACTCTTTTGCGGATGGACATTGACATCAACGAATGCTGGGTTCATTTCGATAAAGAGCGCGGCTGTCGGCCAACGGTTTGGCTCAATGAGCCCTTTGAATGCATCTTTCAACGCATGCGTGATGGATGAATCTTGAATCGTACGACCATTTACATGAATGCGGATATTCCTTGAAGTCGGCCTTGCAACATCTGGCGTGCCAATAACGCCCCAGAGTTTCATTTCTCCTAATTCATATGAGACATCAATGAGCTCACTAGTGAGTTCAGGACCAAAAATTGAAATCAATCTGTCTTTCGTATCAGATGCGCCGTAGTGAAGGAGCGTTCTGTCACCACTTTTCAATACAAAACTTACTGAGGGATGTGCTGCTGCAATCTTTTGTACGGCATCGCGAACTCTTGTTGTTTCTGCTGAGTCTGATTTAAGGAACTTTCTTCTCGCAGGCGTGTTGTAAAACAAACGTTTCACTTCAACTGTTGTGCCGACTCTTGATGCAGTCGGAGCAGGCTCTTGTGTTTTCCCACCATCGACTTCTATTCGCATCCCAGATTCGTCATTGTTTGTTCGACTTGTAATTGCAAGGTGACTTACTGAGCCAATTGATGCAAGCGCTTCTCCTCTAAACCCAAGTGATGCTACTGCTGCAAGGTCTGCTTCTTCGACAATCTTACTTGTCGCGTGAGGCGCGACGGCTAAGTGCAATTCTTCACCTTGAATACCACAGCCATTATCACTCACCGTGATGACGTCGCGGCCGCCATGTTCTAGTTGAATTGAGATGTCTGTTGCCCCAGCGTCGATTGCATTCTCAACGAGTTCTTTCACAATGCTCGCAGGTCTATCGACCACTTCTCCAGCTGCGATTTGATTGATGAGCACGGGCGGTAGGAGTTGAATCGTCATACGATTTCCCTCGATGAGGACCAATTCCGTTTCATGACGATTGGCATTCGTCTACCCCTGCCAAACGCTCTTGGCGTTAGTTTCAAAATTACTGATGATTGCTCTCGCTTAAACTGCGAGTGATCAACCATTGAAACAATACTATCGATTGTCTCCTGAGCAATGTCACATCGCGCGCCAATTGCTTCTGCACCTAAATCAAAGTCAATGTGCAATCGTAAGATTTCATCAAGTTCGTCATAAGGTGGCAATGTATCTTCATCACGCTGGTCTGGTCTCAACTCGGCAGAGGGCGCTTTTGTGATTGACGATTCTGGAATTGGCGGACATGAGAAACCAAGCGTTTCATAGTTTTCATTGAGATAACGAGATACTGTCCAAACATCACTTTTATAAACATCACCAATTGGCGAGAGGGCCCCTGCCATATCGCCGTAAAGCGTGCTGTACCCCACTGCAAGTTCTGATTTGTTACCCGTCGCAAGAAGAAGCCCGCGATGTTCATTCGCGTGTGCCATCAAAATAAGCCCTCGTAATCTTGCTTGAACATTTTCCGCAGCAAGTCCTTCACAAGAGCTTTCTGTTTCTTCGAAGGTGCGTTCAAATGCTTGATGCAAGTATTCGATTGGGATTGTTTTCGTTTGAATGCTCAGTCGTTCAGCAAGTTCTTCTGCATCTTCAACAGAACCAAGTGAGGAGAACCGCGATGGCATGAGAATGCCTGTCACAGATTCAGAACCAATTGCAATCGTTGCTAAGGCTGCAGTTAACGCAGAATCAATGCCACCTGAAAGACCTAAGAACAACTGAGTGTGATTTGTTTTATTGACATAATCACGGATTCCAAGCACAAGCGCTTCTACGCAAGCTTTTTCATCTGATGGAATTGTGGGTTGAACCACCTCATCATCAAGGTGAGCAACTGTTGTTCCACATTTAAAAGGAGGAACTTCAGCAATGACTCCGTTTGGCGTCACGATTGTTGATGAACCATCAAAAATCAAATCATCACAACCACCAACTTGATTACACATAGCAATCGTTACTTGATTTACGGTTGCACTTTGAATCAAGCAATCAATGTGCTTATGTTGTTTCCCTATGACAAATGGGGAAGCGCTTGGAGAGAGTACTAGAGAGCAACCTTCTTCTTTTAAGGCTTGAATTGGGTTAAGGTCGTAGGTTGGTGCTGCATGAGCATCTTCGCCTTGCCACAAGTCTTCACAAATCGCAATGCCAACTTTGATTCCGTTGAGCTCAAAAACGCTTGCAGTATCGCCCGGTTCAAAATACCGTGACTCATCAAAAATGTCGTAGTTCGGAAGCAGTTGTTTATCACATTGCGCTATCAACGCTTTATGTTGAAAAACACTGACTGAATTTCGCAATCTTCCCGTCACAGCGTCTCTTCTCGGGTGACCAACGACAACTGCACAATCGCCGGCGTGTTCCTTGATGGCATTTAATGCCTGATTGCATGAAGTGACAAAGCAATCGTCAAGCAGCAAATCCCTTGGCGGATAGCCACAAATTGAAAGCTCAGGTGTAACGAGTACATCTGCTTCAATAGTAGATAAAGCATCAATGATGGCATTCGCATTATCATTGACTGCTCCAACGGTTGGGTTAAATTGAAACAATCCAATTCTCATCTAGGTATATGGTAACAGCGAGCGGTGTTGAACGACACAAATGCATGCATAAAACACAAGGGACGCAGTAACCTGCGTCCCTTGTTTGTATCACACACTGGTTTGGTAAAACCAGAAAGGAAAGGAGTCAATATATAACTGCAACTGCTTGTTCAATTGCGTCAACAACTTGACGGACTGTGAACGGCTTGCGGAGCACTCCGTCAAATCCACTGCACGTCAATCTTGTGACTTGACCATCTGTCAATCGACCGCTCATCGCGATGATTTTTGTTGACTGAAGATCTTCCCCGCTACGGAGGTTGTTTGTAAACGAAGCATAATCTTCGCCACACATTGACAAATCAAAGAGCATCACATGTGGTCTAAAGCGTTCACATTCAATTCCTGCCGAAAACGGATTAGAACATGACTGAACGACATATTCTGTCTGTTCGGAAAACACACGCTCTAGTGTGTCAAGAACATCTTGATCTTGGTCTACGATGAGGACTCTAGTGTGCCCTGACATCAAGCCATCAAATGGTATGCCGTGTTCTTGCATAAAATTCATAAGAGATTGCACCGGAATGCGTCGGTCTTTAGAGCCAGGGATACGGTACCCTTCAATTTGACCTGCATCGAACCATTTGCTGACTGTTCTAGCAGCAACATTGCAAATCTTTGCGACTTCACCAGTAGTTAAAACATCTTTTTCGAACGGATTATTCATTGCCTCGTTCACCTTCAATAAAAGTTACGGATGAGATCCACGTCTCCACGTGGGTTAGTTACGAACTGCCATGGCATCGGTGACTTTGTGAGGCGTATTCAGTAAGAGCATCCGGAATAAGCGGAAAAGACGAACGAACGGGAAGAAATTGCTTTCTTCGCGTCCGATAACTTTCTTTAAAGGCTATTTATGTGAATCTAGGGGGGATTTAGCGGGGTTAGCACTGTGGCTTATGCAGATGGACCTGCAGTGCGAACACCTTCATCCATGTCGTACTTTTGGTCATTTGCTCTAAATTTCTCTGCGAGTGTTCGAGCTTGCACATCGTACGCATCGCCGTCTGACCACGTTTGTCTTGGGTCTAGAACATCTGAAGGGACATTTGGTGCTGTTGTTGGAATGTGTAAACCAAAGATTGGATGGGTTACAAACTCAGATTTCGCAAGCGTGCCATCTAAGATTGCTGTGACAAAGGCTCTCGTGTACTTCAGGGAGAATCGTTCCCCTGTGCCGTAAGCCCCCCCTGTCCAACCTGTATTGAGCAACCATACATTTGCATCATGAGTGCCAACGCGTTTTGCAAGCCATCCCGCATATTCCATTGGGGGTCTTGGCAAAAATGGACCGCCGTAACATGGGCTGAAGTTTGGTTGTGGTTCTGTCACACCTGCTTCTGTACCTGCGAGTTTAGATGTATACCCATTGATGAAGTAATACATCGCTTGTTCTTTTGTGAGTTTACTGACAGGAGGCAACACGCCAAACGCGTCTGCTGTCAAGAAGATGACGTTCTTTGGATGTCCACACACTGATGGAATCTTCGCGTCAGGAATGTAATCAACTGGGTAAGCAACACGCGTGTTTTCAGTTTTTGCATCGGAGTCGTAATCAGGTACAAGCGTATCTGCATCGAGCACCATGTTTTCTAATACAGCACCAAATCGAATTGCGTCCCAGATTTGCGGCTCGCCTTCTTTTGAAAGCTTGATGCATTTTGCATAGCAGCCGCCTTCAAAATTAAACACCCCATCTTCACTCCAACCATGTTCGTCATCGCCAATGAGCGGTCGATTTGGATCTGCTGAAAGTGTTGTTTTGCCGGTACCACTCAAGCCAAAGAAAAGTGCGACATTTGATTCGTCTTCTTTGTCAACATTTGCTGAGCAGTGCATTGGGAACACGTCAACTTCTGTCATGTCGAAGTTCATTGCGTAAAAGATTGACTTCTTAATTTCACCTGCATATCGAGTGCCGCAGATGATGACTTTCTTTTGTTCGAGCGATTGAATGACCGCAACTTCAGAATTCAAACCATACTGCTCAAAATCTTCAATTCGCAAGTTACATGCATTAATGATTGTCCAATCAGGGTCGAAATCTGCTGTAGCATTTTCGTCGAGAATGAACATGGTTGCTGCGAACAAGTTGTGCCACGCTTCTTCAGTGACAACTGAAACGTTCAAGCGATATCGCTCGTCTGCTCCAGCAAATCCGTTGAAGCGGTAGAGTTCTTCCTTACCCTTAAGGTAGTCGAGTGCAAGCGCTTCAATTTTTGCAAAATTTTCAGTTGTGATTGGGCTATTTGCGCCTTCCCAATCTATTGCGTCATGGATGCCAGAAGTGTCTTCGACAAACTTGTCTTTAGGTGAACGACCAGTTCTTTCACCAGTATCACATGCAAGTGCGCCATTCGCTGCGAGAACGCCTTCGCCATTGAGAATTGCTGTCTCAACGAGTTTTGCGGTAGATAAATTCGTGTGTACAGTGACGCCTGGAAAATCGAGTTTAGGAGTTGCTGTTTTCATTGAAAATCTCTTATAAAAGAAGGTGAATTCAGGTTCTTGATTGAAACGTAATATTGTACTTATCAATCGGCAAATTGGAAGGAATAAACCTTATGAATTCTGAATAGATATTGACCAATTTCACCTTGTGAGATACCCTGCTACTCCCCCCAATGGCGACCGTAGCTCAGTTGGTAGAGCACCGGGTTGTGATCCTGGATGTCGCGGGTTCGAGCCCCGTCGGTCGCCCTTTTTTGTTTAATACAGTTTCTTCCCGCACTCGCTGCATTCTTGAGCGGTAACCACTTTCTGAGGATACCCACAATGCTTGCAATGCGATTTCGTCCAAGGACGCTTTCGCCAGAATACGAGCATAAACACAAACGGTCCAAACAACCAAAGCCCAGCCATAAACGACAAAATCAGCGCCCCAAATGTGCCTGTCGAGCAGTAGCAATCCGACTTTTTTTCCACCATGACGTGAAACGGAATAGCGAGCAAAAATTCTATGATTGAACCTGCAAAGAGCCTGCCTGCTATTCGACCTAAAAAATCAGGACTGTGATGTTTGATTTTGATGCGGTGCCAAAGAACAAACGCCCAAACGCTCCATGACAACACAATGAAACTGAGGCTTCCAATAAAGAGAGGCTCAACCAGATACCTCGGTTCTACTGTAAAGAGATTTGGAACCCAGAGCAAACTGTAAACTGCCATGGGATACGACCATTCATCGTCAACACCGAGATAGAGCGTCGAAATGACAGAAGCGACAATCATTGCAAATCCAACCGTCAGTGCTCCACCTAAAAACGCTGCGATGATGACTTGAAGCCTCAATGAACGCGTCTTACTGCCTGCCTTTGGCTGGATTGCCAATGGAACAAGGAACAAAAATTGAGACCCCGTAAAGATGACTGCAGAAACAAATGCCCAAATGAATGCTTCAAATTCCGAAGTGAAACGCCCAGTAAACAAACTCAAAGCCGTGATGTATGCACAATACACAACCAGAAAATTGATAAAACAAAGAGTGACGATTTTCCACCGAGCTATACCAAACATACAATCATCATACCTCAAGTAGAATACGCACTATGAAGTTCCACGCTATACAGTTTGATGCGATTCAAGATGATGTCGATGCAAATAGGCGCACAGTAGAAGCGATGTGCAATGCCTTACCACTTCAGAGTGGCGACTTCATTGTGCTTCAGGAAATGACAGACACGGGGTGGTCTATGGACCTTGATGCCATCGGTGATGTCGACACCCTTCGTTGGGGAACTAGACTTGCATCTTCTTTAAAGGTGTGGCTCCAAGTCGGATGCGCTAAACGAGTCGAGAATCGAGGCGTCAACTGCGTCTCAATCTGTTCACCGGATGGTGACATTGTCACGACTTATGAGAAAACATACACGTGCAATCCCTTTGGCGAAAATGACACCTATGACTGCGGGGACACGCTCAAAATAGTCGAGATTCAAGGGCATAGAATTTGTCCGCTCATCTGTTATGACGCACGCTTCCCAGAACTCTGGCGTCTTGCTGCTCTTGAGGGAGTTGATGTCTTTACGGTTTCATCAAGTTGGCCCCTCGCAAGAATCGACCAATGGAAGGGACTTCTTATTGGCAGAGCGATTGAAAATCAAGCCGTTGTCGTTGCTTCAAATCGAATTGGCACAGATGACATTGCTCCATGGGGAGGCATGTCACTCATCATTTCAAATCAGGGCGCTATTCTTAAAGAAGCGTCGCTAGCTAATGCTGAAGCGGTTTCTTCTGAAATCAATTTATCAGCGATTCGGGAGTGGAAAGCGTCCTTCCCCGTTTTCGATGATGTGAAGAGAGAATTGCTTGGGAAGATGCGAGTTGAGACTATCGTGCCTTGATTGATAGCCTTAACCCTGATACTCTTCCCTTCCTACTGACGGCGAGGTAGCTCAGTTGGTAGAGCACTGCATTGAAAATGCAGGTGTCCCCGGTTCAAGTCCGGGTCTCGCCATTAAAAAAGCCAAGCATGTGCTTGGCTTTTTTCATCCGACCTTTTTAAAGCGATCAAACCGTAATTTTTGCATCAATGCTTTTATCGTTTGGTCGGTCGTCTTAGCATCACCGAGCGAACTTAGTGGATAGTACTCATTAAGCCCCTCTGCGAGTTTTGTATCACTCGTCAAAACGAAGTAGGCAGGGCAACACAACACGCGAGTTGCGAACTTTAATGCCCTGTGGATTTGGCTCTTTGTCGTAGCGAGAACGAGCGTGTTTCCTTCAAGATTCATCGGAATACACCTAAATTGCCATGCTTGCCTTGCAGACATCATGAGCACCGCATCTTTTCTTGGTTTGTACACAGATGGATCAATCGTCGGAGCATTTTGCGTGTACTGGGTCGCCCACGCCTCCTCGATGGCTTCGACCGAAACTCCGCAAAGCCATTCTGCAATGACGCCAAAAGGTTTTTTGTTTGCTTCTTGCTCAAGCAATATTTCATCGACTTCTCTTGGTGTGAGGAGCCCCTGTTCGATGAGAATTTCGCCAATACGAAGTTGCTTACTATTCTTCCATGATGTGTTAACCATGTTGATGGCATCGTCAACTCTACACATCTGCTTCACTGCAATACAAAAACGCCATTCACAATCGAAAAGGCGTTCCGATTATTCGGGCACAAATATAGTTATCAGGCACTTAAACTTCTACGCAAGCCTCAGCAGCGAGGTTCTCAGGATTCAAGTCAAGAAGTTCTGGGTGTGTGAAGATGCCATCTTGTCTTATGACTTCATCATCAAACTTGATGGTTCCTCCGCCGTAATCCTCACGCTGTATGAGCACCATGTCCCAGTGAACTTCAGATTTGTTTGTGTTGCAGGCATCGTCATAAGAGTTGCCCGGAGTAAAGTGAAGTGAGCCAGCTATCTTCTCATCAAAGAGGATGTCCTTCATTGGTTCTTTGATGTAGGGATTGAAACCAATTGCAAATTCGCCGATGTACCTGGCACCATCATCGGTATCAAAGATGTTTGCAAGATGTTCCGCACCTTGGTCAGCGTCGAAACCAACAATCTTGCCATCTTTAAACTCTAGTCGCACATTTTCAAATGAATGACCTCTGTAAATCGTTGGCGTGTTGTAATGCATGATGCCATTAACGGAATCTTTGACAGGCGCTGTAAAGACTTCGCCATCAGGAATGTTGTGATTACCGCAACATGGTTGAACTTCAATATCCTTTACTGAGAATGTTAAGTCTGTATCGTTTGGTCCTTGAATGTGAACCTTATCAGTCGCAGACATCACATTGACTAGCCCTTGTGCGGCTGCTGCCATTCGACCATAGTCGAGGGTGCAAACATCAAAGTAAAAATCTTCAAACGCTTCTGTACTCATTCCAGCAAGCTGAGCCATTGATGGTGTTGGCCATCTAAGAACGCACCACTTTGTGTGATTGAGTCGTTGATTCATGTGAACAGGCGACATGTAACGTTTGCCCCAAGATTGTTGACGGCTTGGTTCAATGTCGCTCATTTCACTGACATTGTGCGAACCACGAAGACCAATGTACGCATCCATTTGCTTCATGCGTTCGTTGTCGTACGCTCCCCACACTTCAAAAGAGGTATCAGAACCACCTGCTTGAAGTTGTCTGAGAACTCTTGTATCTCTAAGGGCAACATGAGCGTTTCCTCCTGCCTCTTGGGATGCTTTCACAAGTGCAACAATCATTTCACTTGGCATATCAAAGCCTTCGATGAGTACATGCTCACCTTCTTGCAATTCAGTTGAATGATGAATGAGTAAGTTTGCTAGCGTTGCGTAACGTGGGTCTGCCATAAGTGGTCTCCTCTTTCTGACCCAATATCATAACGAAACGCTATTCCGTTGAGAAGAGATCTTCAGCGAGATTAATCGCACTTGTCTCAACTGTTGGCTCTTCTCTAATCCACAGTTTCCCCTGGTATTCATGGTGCATCGGAGCAACCCAGAACCAGCCAGCTAGTTGCGACTCTTTTTTATGATGCGATTGCCAGAAACCATCATCTGATCGCCCGTGAGCAACTCGTTTGCCTTTTTGAGGGTGTTCATCCCAACGCTCAACATGTCCGCCAAGCAATGCGTTTTCAACTTCATCAGCACCTTTTAAATCAGATGTGCACACCAAAATCAAGTTAGCTTCTTTTGGCATGAATTGCTGACGTGCCCTGCTGAGCAGTTTTGTAACTTTCACAGTGTCATCTTGAAAGCCATCAGACAACCCAATCACGAGGGAGACTCGTTCGCCATCATGGGGTGCCATTATCTTTGCGCCACCTAGCTCATTCTGGTTCTCGTCCCTCGCGACAAACTCATCGCCTAGTTTTGCTGTTTCGATAAACGAAGCAACATTCGTAACAAACAATTGCAACTGTTCATCATCAAGTCCTTGGTGCCAGCGAATTTTCACAACCCACTTTCGCTGTATGTTTTCAAGCACTCTTAACCGCGATGAAATAGTAATCCGTTTTTTTGCAGGTTGACGACCACCGAGCCTTTTCACATGAACGTAGAGTTTAGCGCCGCCTTTTTGAAGAAGCAGATCGCACGTCTTTCCAGATGGCGTCTTTACTTCAACTTGGATTGAACAACCGTGCTTCCTTGCATGGTACGCAACAATTGCCTCCGCAAACGCGTCCAAGAATCCCCTTCGCGTCGTCCGGTGTTGAATGCGATGATACAGCGAGTCTAGTTCTTCATCTCCTTGCCAAGAACGAATTGTTCCAACGATTGTTGGATTCAAATCGTTTGCAAAAATGTCTAATCCTTTGCTTTGGGGCGTCACTTCGTATGCTTTCTCCTGAACATTACATGTACAGTTTACACTTGAAAGCGGTGTGGAGGCACGTTGGAATAAGAACCTGCTTAAAGTTGGTTTGACCAAAGCCTTTCAAACATATCCTTTGCAGGCTTGCCGTCAATCGTGATGGAATGGCATAGGGACATCAGTTTTTCTAATTGGTGCTGACCGACTTTGAGTTCATAGAGCGTTTGGTCTTCAGTCCAATCACGCGACAAAATCTCAGTCCGTTTTTCGATAAAGTCAATGGCTTTGGACGAAGCTGTCGGAAGCGAAAGTTTGATTTGTAGCATTGGACCAATAACGAATTGCCTAACTTCTTCTTCAATTGCTTCTACACCATCACCTGTGACTGATGAAAGTTGGATTGCATCCGGAAAACGCGAAGTCCAAACAAGCGCATCATGCGGGCTTGAAAGTTTATCTATTTTGTTAAGCACGATAAGTCTTGGCTGTGTAGTTGCACCAATTGAGTCTAACGTCTCTTCAACAGTATCAAGATGTAACAGCGCATTTGAGTCTGAAGCGTCTAAGACGATGAGTAACAACTTGCAATGTATTGTTTCTTCAAGTGTAGACTTAAAACTTGCCACAAGGTGGTGGGGCAATCTTCGGATAAACCCTACGGTGTCAGACAGCATGCATCCTGTTCCCCCGCCAAGTTCCCATCTTTCAATACGCGTTGAAAGCGTTGCGAAGAGCTGGTCGTGTGACCAGGCGCCCCCTGCAGTTAGTTTATTGAATAGCGTTGATTTTCCAGCGTTTGTATAGCCAACTAACCCAACAGTAAAATGGTCATCATTCCGTTTTTCAACTTCTCGAACTGCCCTACTTTGAATCTGAGCGAGTTCTTTCTTCAATTGACTTTTCTTTCGTTTAACTAATCTTCTATCGATTTCTAATTGTTGTTCACCTGGACCACGAGTTCCGATGCCTACCGGCGCACCGCCAGTGACTTGACCAAGGTGGTCCCACATTGCGCGAAGACGTGGATAGGTGTATTCCAACTGCGCAATCTCAACTTGCAACTTCGCTTCGGCTGTCGATGCCCGCGATGAAAAGATATCCAAAATCAATTCACTTCGATCAATAATCTTACATTCAGTTGCACGTTCAATATGTCTAATCTGAGAAGGCGTTAAGTCGTGGTCAAAAATAATGAGCGTCGCTTTTGTTCCCTCAACCAACAGCTTCAGTTCATTGAGCTTACCTGAGCCGATATATGTCTTACCATAAGGCAGCTTACGCTTCTGCGTAAGATGACCAACAACAATTCCACCTGCAGATTCAGTCAACGCACTCAGTTCAGCAAAGCGATCATCAAGTGGAATTGTTTCACCTAGCAAAGTAACCGCAACCAAGATTGCGCGTTCTTCGACAACATTTAAATCTTCTCTCTGTTGATATCCCATTTTGCACCAAATGAAGTGGTCTATTTGGTATTGTAATCAACGCAAACACGTTTAAGAACAATGAAATGGCGGGGATTTGAAAAGGAATTGAATCAATGATTCAACGTGCAAGATATCTACAGAGTTTGCTGGTCGTTCTCGCAACACTTTGCATCGTCAAGCTTTCGATAGCAATCACGTCGTCTACTCCAAGCTATGAGTGGTTCGACCCACTGATTGACGTAAGAGGAATGCTTGTTGACAGGCATTTACAAGACCCGGACCAAGAAGCCATGCAGAAAGCAGTTATTGATGCGATGATTGAGTCGCTCGATGACCCCTATGCGCTCTTTGTTCCGGACGATAGAGAAGATGCATTCATCAAAGATTTAGAAGGCGACTATGCTGGCATCGGTGCAGAAGTTCGGATGGTTGATGGCAACCTCACCATCATTACGCCAATGGAAGACTCCCCCGCACTAAAAGCTGGTGTTAAAGCTGGCGACGTCGTTGAGATGATTGACAAAGAACCAGCTAAAGATACGACAATCGACGGGCTCATTGATCGACTAACAGGCCCCGTAGGCACTGAGGTCGTCCTCGATGTCACACACAAAGACGGGTCAATAGAAGAACTAACGGTTATTCGGGGTCACATTAAGTCACAAAGCGTAACCGGTCTTGTTCGCCGTAATCAACAGTGGTCTTGGTGTCTCGATGATGTCAACGGTGTTGCTTACATCCGAATTAGACAATTTCTCGATACCACTCCCCAAGAATTAGTTGATGAAATACAGACAGCAAACGACGCTGTGCCAATTAAGGGACTTGTACTTGACCTGCGAGAAAATCCAGGCGGTTCACTGCCAGCAGCCATCATGATTGCAAACATGTTCCTTGAGGAAGGCACTATCGTTTCAGTTTCTGGAAGAAGAACCGAAGCACGTTCTTGGGATGCGCAGCAAGACACTATGCTCAGTGATGTCCCGATGCTCGTCCTTGTTAACAACACTTCTGCATCTGCATCTGAAATTGTCTCAGGCAGTTTGCAAGCAAACGGACGAGCTGCAGTCTTAGGAATGCGTACGTTTGGAAAGGGTTCAGTCCAAGAAGTCATGGAACTTGCATCAGGCGGCATGTTGAAATTCACAACAGCACGCTATGATCTTTCAAATGGCAGAACGATTGACAAAAGACTCTCGGAAGATTCAGGATTGTGGGGCGTTGACC
>JAYZCQ010000006.1:0-7386 GCA_036338245.1 Planctomycetota bacterium | reverse complement strand
AGTTCGGCTTCACCGTCTTCAAACTCTGGAGATCCACCGAGCAAGCCAACACAAAAAGCGCTGTAGTACGAGATGTGCCCTAAGATGAATGCAGGATGATTGATTGATGTCCCAAACATGCTTGCGAACTTATCTTCAGGAATATCATCACAAAGTAGATTTGCAAGATTCGGCATAAATCTTGTAGTTTTAGCAATTGATTGTGCAAGTTCTGTTGTCATGGATTCATCTTACCTTGAATCCACTCAGTGATTTCGCCTGCATGCTCATGAAACGTTGCAAAGAGTCCTAAGTGGCCACTTGGATAGACCCATCGTTCAGGATTCCCGCCTCTCTCCCATAACAAATCACCATTCTCAGCAGGAACAATCTTATCCCATTTTGCATGCAGTAATAATGTTTTCTCGTGTGGTAACAAAGCGCTAAGGTGGAATGGGTCCCTTGAAAAAGTTTTCAAGTATTCGTCACTTAAGGTTTGCCTCTGTTCTAAAGTTAGAAAGTTGCCATCAACGACAAAATCCCAATTCGTAACTGCACCTTCTTGCACTATGTCTGCCATGTTGGCTCCACCAGCAATGAGTACAACGCACTCAGGTTTTACAGGAAGCGCTTCATAGATGGCGGGCGTGTTCAGCGCGCCGGCGCTAATGCCAAGGAGTACGAAGCGGTTGGTATGAGTCACCCTCATTTCAGATTGAATTGCTTTTGCAGCACCAATGAGTTGGCAATATTTATTGTTGAACAACTCGATGAGCGATTCAGGCGTCCCATCAATTGGGATATTCTGGCCAAATTCTGGCGTTGTAATGACTGAGAAGAGATACGCGACAGTCCAGCCATCTTCGAGCAGGGCATTGCCTAACTCTCTTGAAGCGTATTGCATGCCTCCAATTCCACACACTAAAAATGCTACGCCTTTACTTGGCACACTTACATCTTCATGAATGCGGTAAACAATTGCACCATCGGGGTTGAGATTGATGTTTCCAATCTCATTGGGTTGTAGAGCATGGAATGGAAATTCATGGTCTGCATTACAGTTGAACCAAATACCAAGGGTTTCGTGAAATCCGCCCACTGGCTCATACACAATTTCATACTGAGCGCCATCTTCTCCAGTTGTAAGTACCACATCTTGAATGTTCTTTTTGCTGTGCGTGCCTTTAGCTATTCCATCTTCCCAATCGAGCTGAAGCATAATTTCATCTTTGACTTCTTCAATTGGAGTTTGCACTTGAATGTTTATCTCATGCAAGCCATCGAGCATCTTCGTTTCAGAAACTTGCAAAGCATGCCAATCGCAAGGCTGTAATTTGGACACATCAATTTTTGATTGCTTATATGTAACGTCTGGTATGTATTTTTCAATTGAGCAGCCAGAAAGAAACAGAATGAGCAAGCAGTAGGGTTTCATACTATTAAGCATCATAAGTGTTACCATAAGTCTATGCGAAGTCATGAGAACTATATGCGCAGGGCAATTGAACTTGCTCAAGAAACAGCGCTTGTGGAGAAAGCAGGCGGTCCATTTGGATGCGTCATTGTGAAAGATGGCGAGATTATTGCTGAGGGTGCAAATCGTGTGATTGCAGATGGTGATGCAACGAGCCATGGTGAGATGAACGCAATTCGCGCTGCGTGTAAAAAACTTGGCACGCATGATTTGTCAAGATGCACGCTTTACACAAGCGGGGAACCGTGCCCGATGTGCTACGCCGCTTGTTGTTGGGCGCACATCGATGAGATTTATTTTGCATCAACGTGCATTGATGCAAATGAGTACGGTCAGTTTGATGACAGTAAGATTGCTTCAACGCTGAAATTATCAGCGACCGAACGCAATTTGCCCTCAAAAGAATTGTTAAGAGAAGAGATGCTGGAGTTATGGAAAGTTTTTAAGCAATCTAGCGAGCGAGTTCACTACTAAGTACGTCTCAAGCGAGTAATAGCCATGACTGGAATGAGCCAGAGTGCGGCTGGGGCGGGGATTTCCATATACATCATTGCGTAATCTTCAGGATGCATACCCTCTGGGAAAACGGTCTCGTCGTTGTAACGAGCGGTGAGCCACTGGGCGTGCTCCCAGTTTTGAATATCGCTTAGATTTGCACTTGTGATATCGACGTGAAAAAGATTTGCGCCATAGACATCCGCTTCCATCAGAAACGCGCCGTGAAACGTCGTAAATGCGAGATCTGCAAAACGTAAATCAGCGCCAAAGAGTGACGCATCTGACAAGTCGCTCACAGAAAGATTCGCGCCTTCAAGTTTGCTAAACATTAAGTTCACGCCTCTAAGTGACGCAGTATGCAAATTAGCATTTGGCAAGTCTGCCCACCAAAGCACTGCACCGTCTAGGTTGATATAGGGTTCAGGCTCGACGTCGCTTAGCCACAATGAGCCATCGCCATCGCCGTCAACCCACTGCACAATCTCAGCATTGGCAAATGATGTGAATAAGAAACAAAAACTAGTAAGTAAAATCCATCTCACCACGATGGTGTATCGAGTAAATACACCTCATCGCTGTATGTTTTTCAAAATGTCAAATTAGATAATTTGGAGGGTCGGTATTGCAAGCGTGGATTCTTGCGTCACTTCAGTGACCTTTGCAGATACAAGAGCACCTTTATCTCCAGAAGTTTTCAATGTGACTTCTGCATAATGTTCACAACGTCCCTTCCACGAATCGTCACCTACATCTTGCTCAAGCATGACTTCGACTTGTTTGCCAAGCAGTTGGTTTCGATAAGAAAGTGAAAGCATTTCATCAAGTTCAAGCAATTGATTGACTCGCTTTCTGACAACTGCAGTAGGAAGTTGTTTCCAGCGTGCCGCAGCAGTACCCGTTCGTATTGAATAGGGGAAGACGTGTATATGGAGGTAGCCCACATTTTTTGCAACTTTAACTGTTTGTGCAAAGTCTTCATCAGTTTCAGTAGGAAACCCGCAAATGATATCAGTCGTGATTGCAGGAGGCATTCCGTCAATAGTAAGCCGGTCTTTCGTCATGGCAATCATGTCCAGGTAATCTTCTATGCCATATTGACGATTCATTTTTCGTAAGACTTGGTCGCTCCCAGATTGCAGCGGCAGGTGAAGGTGAGGAACGACGATGGGCTGGTTTGCAACCATCGCATCAAGCAGGGGCTCAGTAACATCGCCGGGTTCCATCGAACTGATGCGGAGTCGCTTTAACCCACTAACCTGTGCAACTGCGTCAAACAAATCAGCAAGATGTTCAGCATCTGGCGTCTTCTGTTTTCTTCGGAGCGCGGTTTCGTGACCAAATGCGCCAATAAAAACGCCGGTAAACACAATTTCTTGATGCCCGAGTTCAACTAAACGCGTTGCTTCAGTAACAACATCATCAATAGTTTTTGAGCGAAGTGTTGTTCTGATTTTTGGAATGATGCAAAATGTGCAGTGAGCATCACAGCCATCTTGAATGCGAAGTTCTGCGCGAACATGATTTGCTTTTGTAGTGGGGAGAGTTGCGATTGGTAGGGAAATGGTCTCTGGCCTCTTGTTAGCTTCGCTAGAGGGTCTTTCAAGATATGCATCAACTGATTGAGCAAATCGCTCAATCATTGGAATGTCGCCCTCTTGCTTGACGATGACATCGCCAAGTTCTTGTGCAACATCAGGATCCGTTCCCGTGAAACATCCTGTAACAAAGACTGTCTTCCCGTTTTTCCTTGCTCTGCGAATTGCGTTTCTAGATTTTGCTGCGGCTTGTCCTGTGACGCTGCAGGTATGCACAACTTCAATGTCAGGGGAGTCTGTACTTGGGGTAAGTCCTCTTGATCTCAAGACCGATTCCATCTCACGCTGTTCGGCTTGATTCATCCGGCATCCTAAGACTTTGAAGTTAAACGTTTTCTCCATGACGGTGAACACTGGTACCATTCTAAAGAGCGACCATATGCATAAAAAGATGATTGAGATAACTAAAGTCCTGAAAAGGGATGCAGGTCGATTGCAGTTCGATTTGCCGGTGACATGCGTGTATAACCCACTCGTTTATGCTTGGAAATCGCATGAGTCGTTTCTTCAAAAATTTGGTGAAGGAGAGGGAAGAGTGTTACTCATTGGGATGAATCCTGGTCCGTGGGGGATGGCGCAAACGGGTATTCCTTTTGGCGAGGTTGCTGGTGTGCGAGACTTCTTGGGCATCGAAGAAGCAGTTCAGAAGCCAGTTATTGAACACCCGAAAAGACCAATTCTTGGTTTTGAATGCCCCAGAAGCGAAGTGAGTGGGCGTAGGGTTTGGGAATGGGCAAGAGAACGGTATGGAACGTCGGAAAATTTTTTTAAGAGTTACTTTCTGTTGAACTATTGCCCGCTCTGTTTCATGGAAGAAAGTGGTAAGAACAGGACGCCCGACAAGTTGCTACGGGAAGAACGGGACAAAGTATTTCAAGTTTGTGATACAGCACTGCAATCTTTTGTTGACGTGCTAAAGCCATCGAAGATTATTGGAATTGGCGGATTTGCAAAGAAGCAGGCAATGAAAAGTTTAAGCCGAACGGATGTCGAAACGATTTTGCATCCAAGTCCTGCAAGTCCTATTGCAAACCGTGGCTGGGCACCTCAGATTGAAGTACAACTCGCCAATATAGGCATCAAACTTCCATCCTAGGGTCTGACCCTAAGATTAGGCCCTAAGATTCGAGGCTTGGTGATATGCGGATTTCATCGTCAATGACTCTGAAATACAAACCCATGTTTTGTAAACCGTTGAGCACCTTAAAGAGCGCTGTGTTCCAACCCTTCTTGAGTTTAATCGTGAGGAAGTTTTGGTCTGGCGTTGCAGAATGCCAAGTTGCATCATCCCAAACAAGTTCATCTTCAATCCAGAGTCGGCACGCATCATCACTTCCGATAGTGACATCAACTTCGCGATCATCAGGACTCCACAAGAAACATCTCGCATATGCGATTACATTTTCAGTTTCACTTCCGATGGACAAGTTGAGAAAACCCTTATCATCAGTCGTCATGGCTTCCCAGGCAAGTGGGTTCCCGTCGGTTGTTGTTGGAAGTGTGATAGACACGATCCCTGGTTCGGGAATCTGTTTTTGCTCAGCAAGATTAGAAAGTCGATCGTCATCATTTGCAATCGCGAAATAACGTGCAACCTCCCACTCCTTGACAAACTCGCCAGCAACATTCATAGGGTAAACGGGTGCGTACCTCTTCGCATTATCCCAGCCATGTGTAGTGGCGTATGAATAGATTTCTTTTTTCCCAACATCAGAGTCAGTTGCATCAACCGCTGCCCAAGCCAGGTATGCAAGAAATCGATCGCTTTTTGGATTGTCCATCGTTGCAATCAGTAACTCAATAATTTTTTCATCTTGAATAATCTGGGCAGTCTTGCAGGCAGAAATTTTGACAATCCTGTGTTCTGAACTCAAACCCAAGCGTATAAACTTCGATGCAACATTTGGATAAACAGCACTTTCCAAAACTAACACAGACTGTTCAGTTGGATTGAGTTCATTAAACAATCTCAATAGGACATTGAAATCGTCTTTGTTCTGTTCAAGTGCGTTCGCAAGATACTCAACCGGTGGCGTCCACTTACCATCTCCGTTGGCATCAATGTAGATTGGATTCGTAATTGCTAGTGGTGTAACGTCGCGTTTGTCATGCAAGACATATGGTTTCATTGGTTCATCACCCTTCGCGATTGCAATAATCCAGCAATCTCGTGGAGCATTAATGAGTGCTCTTGGACGAACATGGAGCGGTCCATCACGCCTTCCTTCAAATCCGATGGTTGCAACTTCTTCGCCATTTTGGATGATTGCAATGGAATCAAGGTCAATCCATGAGGCGACCTGAGCATCTAACTGAACATCGATTTGGGGAATCTCAAGGGAGACCGTAGAGCCAAGTGGCTGTCCATTGGCGGTCATCCTCAAGAATGGTCCTGTAGTTGTAAAGAGATTGCCATCTCGAATTGCTTGGTTGATGACTGCAGGATCAATGTTTGATGCATCATCATTTCCGGTGTATAAATAATTCCTTGGAATGCCTGCAATGTTCTTAATGACAGTATGGCTGTCACTATTTCCAACAGCAGCAATCTTGCGGCCTGCATTTAGAAAGTTATACCAATCCCTGAGTGCGCTAAACTCGCTGCTTCCGGTCTCAATATCATCGACTTCTGCGTCAAAGAAGCCCCATCCAGGGTTTTCGTTTAAGAGTTCTATCGAATCGAAGTCCCATGAAAAATGATCATGGTTCGATTCGCCTGTGACAGGGTCTAGTCTGCGGACGCCAAAGTAATCGATATTTCCCCACCGTGGGTGATTGATTTGAATGATTGGCACAGTGTTGAATTCGTTGTGTTCATTTCTAATTGCAGTGAACAGTTCATGCGCTTCTAACTTTTCATCAATAACTTCAGAGTCCGCGTGCAGTGGGAAAGTATTCATGTGGCCATAACTAGTCGATACTTCATTGCCAACGACGGCAGTGAGATGTTCATGTGCTTCAAGGTCATCAATGATTGGCTGATAATCAGTATTGTGGTTGTGGTCTGTTGCAACGGCAAACTCAAGACCCTCTCCAACAATTGAGATGATACGCTCATTCATATTTGAATCGCCATGACCACTGTGTGTTAGCGTATGCAAATGAAAATCACCGCTCACCCAGTCAGTCGTGTCAACTTCATGAACGAGGGTAGCGTGCCACTCATACTTTTTTCCTTTTTCAAAGGTCATCGTTGTTGTATCGATTGACCATTCAATACCATGTGATGCCATGATGTCCCACGTGCTTGCTGGAACAGTAATCTCACCCTCGCCATGTAATGTATAGAAGGCGTGATTCCGAATGGCTAAAGCTTTTGGATCAGCATCAGGATTCGTAAACAACTTCATAGGTGTCATCAACTCATCAGTGAGCGTGATGCGGGCAGGGATTGGATTGCCATTGCTATCCGTAACTGAATATTTCAGAGTTGCGAATGGCTTTGACTCATCTGCTGCTGGGGCTGGCGTTAAACAAAATATCAAAATCAATAAAGATTGCATGTGGTCTTCCTCGCTATGATGCGGTTCTATGTCCCTTACTGTAACTCAACTTTCAAAATGTTTTGAAAATGGGAATGAGATATTTCAAGATATCTCATTTGAAGTTCAACATGGACAACTCGCAATTGTGCGAGGACCATCAGGGGTTGGAAAAACAACGCTCTTGCATTGCGTAATTGGATTACTTAAACCAACATCTGGTGAGGTGTACGTGAACCAAACGAATGTCACTGCTGAAATCCCTAAATCTAGGTCGATTGGCATCATGATGCAGCAACAGCCGCTGTATGAACATTTAAGTGTGAAACGCAATTTGGAGATGGCTTCATACGAATTG
>JAYZCQ010000005.1:0-8046 GCA_036338245.1 Planctomycetota bacterium | reverse complement strand
GCTGCCAAAAACAGAGTCATTGGGTGCAGCAGAATCTTACTTGACCAGACCATTTCACAGCATTTCCTCGACAACGACTTGAAACCTCATCGTTGGCCGTGGTATAGGTTTATGGGCATCCGCATTTCAGGCCATATCAATAGGATTTTACCGCTCGTACCATTGCCACTAGGGCTCGCGAGGAACCTATTGCCCGCATCATGGAAAAAGATACGTGGTTGCAACTTTGTCATTGATGCAACTTTGATGCATAAAATAGGTGGTTTTGACGAATCCTTTACGGGATGGGGATATGAAGACTCTGATGTTGCAGCACGGGCAGTATTTGCTGGAGGCAAACTCAGAAGAGGTGATTTTAAAGCGACTGTCCTTCATATGTGGCATCACGAGTCGCCGAGGGACGAATCACAATCAAACTTTAAACGACTTGAAGAAACAATCGCTTTAGGTCGCCGAGAAGCGATCCTAGGGCTAAAAAAACCCCTTTCCCCTTGGCAGTAAGACCGCTCTAATGTACAATCCCTGACCCTTCCAATGGTAGGACCGTTGATGACAAGTCGTATGCTTGGCTTCACATGGGGTGCTGATCGCGGCGATGAGTGCTCTAAGTCTTGGGAAGGTTCGCCGCGGTTGGGCTCACCATGTTGTCCCTCCCGCGATTTTGCAGGTCTAATCACACAAAAGAGTGCATTAGGCTGGAGGTATAACGAGCTGCTCAACGTAGCATCTCGCAGACAATTGGCCCGTGGTGTAATCGGTAACACACCTGGTTTTGATCCAGGCATTCCAAGTTCAAGTCTTGGCGGGCCAGTTCCTTTTAAGGAATGAGAGATGAGTACATCGTCTGACAATCAACCTCATAAATCGCTCGCAGCAATCATTCTTGCTGCAGGCAAAGGCACACGCATGCATAGCGATTTGCCTAAGGTGTTGCACCCAATATTGGAAAAACCAATGGTTGGGTGGGTTGTCGATGCAGTGAAGCAAGCGGGGTGCGAACGTGTTGTACTCGTCATTGGACACGGCGCTGAACAAGTTAAAGAATCCATACAAGATTGTGAATACGTCATTCAGGAACCGCAACTCGGCACAGGCCACGCGGTCATGGTGTGCGAAGATGCACTCAATGAGTTTGATGGAGATATCCTTGTCCTTGGCGGTGATGGCCCCCTTCTTCGCATATCAACTATTGATGCGATGATGAAACTTCACCGTTCATCTGGAGCACTCGCAACGCTCGCAACAAGCGTTATTCCTGACCCAACTGGATACGGGAGAATTGTTCGCGATGACAACAATCGCTTTGAAGCAATTGTCGAACATAAAAATGCCACACCAGAGCAACTAGAAATTCACGAAGTGTATCCAAGCTACGCCGTCTTTGACGCAAAAGCTCTTTGGAATTGCCTTCATGAATTAGAACCAAACGAATTGACCAATGAGTACTACCTCACAGAAGTACCTCGCATGTTGAAAGAGCAAGATGCAGTCATAGAAATCGTTAACGCTGTAGAGCCTGAAGATACGCTATCTATCAATACACCCGAACAACTTATAGAAGTTGAATCAATCTTACGAACACGCGAAGCAAACCGGAATCAAGAAAGTCTGGAGACGCAGATATGAGCCATGATGACCATCGACGTTTAAAAATCTTCGCTGCAACTGGCGGCGAACACCTTGCTGTTGAGATGAGCAAACATTTAGAGTTGCCACTTGGCGCTGCTGAAGTCAGCAAATTCCCTGATGGTGAAATCATCGTCAAAATTGACGAAGACATTAGGGGACGCGACTGCTTCATTGTGCAATCAACTTCAAAACCAGCCAATGACAATTTAATGGAATTGCTCATTTGGATTGACACGCTTAGGCGCGCCTCCGCAGGTCGCATTACCGCAGTAGTTCCATACTTCGGCTACGCAAGACAAGACAGGAAAGATGAGGGCCGCGTTCCTATCACAGCAAAACTTGCTGCAAATATCATCACAGCAGCCGGTGCAAACAGAGTGCTTTGCATGGATTTGCACGCTGCACAGATTCAGGGATTCTTCGACATACCTGTAGACCATCTCACAGCCACAAAAGTTTTCTGCGACCATTTTGCCCAAAATAATGAAATGAATGGCGACAACATTGTCATTGTTTCCCCAGATGTTGGAAACGTCAAAGTGGCAAACATGTATGCGGGACTGCTTGACTCGACGCTCGCAATCATCGATAAACGCAGAGATTCTGGAAGTGAAGTCGTTTCAAAACGGCTTATCGGTTCAGTCGAAGGCAAAAACGTCTTAATGGTTGACGACATGATTTCAACTGCAGGTACGATTTGCGAAGCTGCTCGCCTTGTCAAGGAACACGGCGCAAACAAAGTAACTGCTGCTGCTACACATGGCGTGTGTGTTGGACCAGCCGTCGAAAGAATAAACGATTCTCCAATCAGTGAAGTACTCGTCACCGACACCATTTGTCCAGATGAAAGACTTGATGGACTTGGAGACAAACTACACGTACTTAGTGTCGCACGACTTCTTGGAGAAGCCGTGCACAGAATACATCACCACATGTCAATTTCGTCTCTTTTTAGAAGCGGCGAAGGACCTAAGAAGTAATTAGAAGGAAAGAAAATTATGGCAAACGAAGCCCCTGTTGTACAAGTTGAAATCCGTGAAAAACTCGGAACAACCTATGCTCGTCGCTTACGAAAAAGCGGTCGCTTACCTGCGACTATCTACGGTAAGGGCAGTGACCCTGTCTCAGTGAGTATTGACGAAAGAGAAATCGTAACACACCTACAAGCTGGTAACCACGTTATCGAACTAGATAACGGTGATGGTTCGCCTGCAACTGCACTCGTTAAAGACCTGCAGTTCGGATACCTCGGCGACAATCTCATTCATGTTGATTTTGCAAGAGTAGATCTTAAACAAGTTGTTACTATCAAAATGACTCTTGATATTGCTGGTCAACCTCAAAATGCATCGGCTCCTGTTGCAGTCTTAGAAATTCCACGACCTCAAATCGAGATTGAATGCATGGTGAAAGATATTCCAGAAAGCATTCGAGTCGATTTATCGACTGTTGAAGAAGTATTCACAATTGGTGATTTGGAGTTACCTGAAGGCGTCAAAGCAGTCCTTGACCCAGAACGACATATCGCACACGTCACCATCGTCGCTGAAGCAGAAGAAACTGAAGTCAGTGAAGATGCTGATGAACAAACACCAGAAGTTATCAGCAGTTCTGATGACGCTACAACTGATGATTCAGACAGTAGCGAAGGCGGCGAAGAGTAATCAATGAAGTTTGTTGTTGGATTAGGAAATCCTGGTCAAAAGTATGACTCAACTCGGCACAATGTCGGGTTTGATATTATTGACCGCGTAGCAAGGCAACTTGCTACTGGAGAGCCTGCAACGAGCAAGTTTGATTCTCTTGTCATAGAAACCAGAATCAACGATGAAAAAGTTGTGTTGATTAAACCTCAAACCTACATGAACCGCTCAGGACAGTCTGTCAATCAAGCAATGACATTCTATAAGGGAAATCCAGAAACGGACTTGCTTGTTATTGTCGATGATATTCATCTTCCCTGCGGAACTCTGCGGATGAGAGCAACAGGCTCATCTGGTGGGCACAATGGTTTACAAGACATCTCTAACCACATCGGAAATGAAAAGTGGTCTCGGCTCCGCGTTGGAGTCGACGAACCTGGACAAATCCCTCAAGCGGATTATGTCCTTGGAAAATTTACACCGCAACAAAAAGAACTTGTTGAGCCTGCATTGGGTTCAGCTGCTAAAGCGGTCAATATTTGGATTGAACATGGCGTCACTGACGCAATGAACATTTGTAACGAAAACGGAAACTCAGACATAGCAAGGAATTTATCATGAGTAACGAACGTACAGGATTATATGAGGGCATGTTCCTGTTCCCTCAATCAGCAACTGCAAATTTACAAGCTGCAGTTGATCACCTCAAAATGCTTTTAGACAAATCAGGCGCAACCATCATCACGATGAAGAAGTGGGATGAAAGACGCCTTGCGTATGAAGTCAATGGTAATAAACGCGGTGTTTACTTCTTGGTGTACTTCAATGCGCCAACACAGACTATTTCAGACCTTGAGAGACGCTGCAATCAATCTGAAGAACTACTCAGAATGATGGTCACAAGAGCCGAACATGTACCACAAGAGTTGATTGATGCAAATGAAGGTTCACAAGACCTCGCCGCTGAAATCAAACTTAAAGAATCGCAAAGTTCTGAAGGCTCATCTAACAAAACAGCGTCAATTTCTAGGAAAGAAGACGAATTTGCTAGCGCAGCACCTCCTAAGGAAGAAGTGACAGAAGAAGTGCCCGCAGAAGCTACAGAAGAAGCTGTGACTGAAGCAAACGCTAAAGAAACCGCACAAGAAGCCACTGAAACATCTTGATAGAACTTATTCATTCTTTCATGGAACAATGAAATGTTCTGGTAAAATAACGCTGATTGGAGAACAGACATGGCTAGTTACAACAAAGTAATCTTAATGGGCAACCTCACAAGGGACCCTGAACTCAAACAAACCCCAAGCAATCAATCTGTCGCACAGATTGGACTTGCTGTTAATCGTAAATACAAAGGCAGAGATGGTGACATGAAGGAAGAAACAACCTTCGTTGATTGTGAAGCATGGGGCAGAACTGCTGAAACCATGTCGAAATACCTCGCTAAAGGTCGACCTGTATTCGTAGAGGGCAGATTGAAACTTGACCAATGGCAAGACAAAGATGGGAACAATCGTTCAAAACTTAAAGTTGTTATCGATACATTCCAATTTGTTGACTCAAAAGGGAACCAGACAGGTCAATCCCGACAACCTGCTGCAGCAACAGCAAACTTAACACCTCAGGACGACGACATCCCGTTCTGATTCCTTGCATAAACATTAACACACCGACTTGTGTTTAATTGAAGTTGGGGTTGAGTCGGCAACTCCTAACTTTCCTCACTGAAAGGACACCACAATGGCTACTACTAAAAGAATTGAATTACTGCTTACAAAGAGCGTAGAAAACCTTGGTCTCGTTGGCGACGTCGTCAGAGTCCGAATGGGCTATGCTCGTAACTATCTTGTTCCAATGGGACTTGCAGAACTCCCAACTCAAGAAAAAATGGACGCTCTTGCTGAAGAACGCGCTGTTGCTCTTGAAGCATTTGAACATAAGCGTTCTGAGCAAACTGAAACAATTGAGAATCTTGAAGGCGTCGTACTTACGCTCACTCGAAGTGCGAACGACCAAGGCGGCCTGTATGGGTCAGTTACTCAACGAGACATTGCTGATTCACTGGCTGAAAATGGCTTCGCCGTCAACACACGGGCAGTCAGACTCCACCAAGCAATTCGCCGCATTGGAGAATACCCAATCACAATTCAATTCGGCTCTGATTTAAAAGCAGATATCGAAGTTCAAATTCTTCCTGATAGACCGCTTGAAGATCGTGACGAAATGGAATTCGATGACGATGGCAACCTCATCATTGTTGAGAAAACTGAAGAAGCAGCAGAAGTAAGTGAAACTCCTGCTGAACCAGCCAAAGACGAGGTTGCTGAACCTTCTGACGCATAACATTAATTAGTAATAGATATTAAGTGAACAAGGGAGGGATCTCCGGCTTACGCAGCAGATGCCTCCTTTTGTTCATTTAATTCAAATTCATGGAGGATGTACTGTGCGACATAATCAAGAATACTTGTCGCATGTGGAATCTGTGGATTTGATGTTCGACCGAGTGGATCAAACCTCATGTTCACAAATTTTTCAACTGCATCCCTAAGTGGCAAGCCATACTGAATCGCCAACGAAAACGCTCGGCAAAATCCTTGGATTAGACCAGACAAGGTTGAACCTTCTTTACTCATCTTGATGAAAATTTCACCCGGCGAACCGTCTTCAAACAATCCAATAGTGAGGTATCCCTCGTGACCATTGATTGAAAACTTGTGAGTCATTGATGCGTGCGTTGGCGGAAGAGTGCGCCGCATTGTTTCGTTTGCTGCCATGTGTAGCAAATATCGGCTAGTTATCCTTGAACACTTGAAGCGTATGATTTGTTAAATATCCGAAGCAAATGTCCAATTGCAGATCGCGTTCCAAATCCTTCTTGAGCGCGATAATACACTCTGCACAACCCTCTAGCTGATGGCTGTCCAACTTGACGAAGCGTGCCATTAATATGCGGCATTGACTTTTCTAAAGTAGCTGGCTGAAGAGTTCTAAAGACAATATCTTGACCATCAATGACAATCGACTCGATGCGAAGCAATGATGCATGCACTCTGAGTTGGTGGTAACTGACTAGAATGCGAGTGTTCTCGGGTAACTCCCCATAACCACTATGCATGTCTCTCACAATTCCATCAATCTCATCAACAGAGGATGCCTCAGCAAGCCTCCTGTAATACACAAGTCTTCTTCGCTCAGAAGCGATATAGATTTCTGGGATTTTCCCACTGTCTCCAATGTCAATGACTACATCACTGACAACTTCTTTTTTGCCATCCTTCATATCGTTGACCGCTTGGTTGAGAAGTTGACAATACATTTCGTATCCAACTGCTGCAATGTGTCCAGACTGTTCTGCCCCAAGCAGATTACCTGCCCCCCTAATTTCCAAATCTCGTATGGCAATCTTAAACCCTGCGCCAAGCATTGAAAATTGCTCGATGGCGTGCAAGCGCTTTCTTGCTGTTGGATTCAAGCTCCGCTTCTTCGGAAGCATAAGTGTGCAATACGCTCTGTGTTTATACCGCCCGACTCGACCTCTGAGTTGATGCAAATCTGACAGACCAAACCGATCAGCATCAGCAATAAACATCGTATTTGCGTTTGGAATATCGATGCCTGATTCAATAATCGTGGTCGAGACGAGAATGTCAGCATCACCTCGTACAAATCCAAGCATGACCTTTTCAAGTTCTCTTGAAGGCATTTGACCATGACCAACAATAACATTTGCGTCTGGTGCCATACTTCTAATCTCAGCAGCCACAGCATCAATGTCTACGACTCGGTTATGGACATAAAAGACTTGACCGCCTCTCGCAAGTTCTTTTTGAATCCCCTCTTGAATCATCCGCTTGTCCCAAGGCTTAATCTCGGTAACAACTGCCCTTCTGTCAACTGGTGCAGTTTGAAGCGCGCTGATGTCGCGAATGCCAAGAAGCGCCATATGCAATGTTCTTGGAATCGGCGTAGCAGTTAATGTCAGAACATCTGCTTCGGTTCTAAAGTCAAGTAGTCGTTGTTTATGCTCGACACCAAAGCGCTGCTCTTCATCAATGACTACTAAGCCTAACGAGTTAAACGATACATCTTGACTGAGAATACGGTGCGTGCCAATGAGCACATCAATTTCACCTCTCGCACATTTTTCTATTTGTACCTTCTTCTTTTTTTCCGTTTGGAATCGAGTAAGTGACGCGACTCTAAACGGATACGCACGCAGGCGTTTTGCAAATGTCCGGTAGTGTTGTATTGCAAGGATAGTTGTTGGCACAAGCACTGCTACCTGGTAGCCTGACTCAGCTGCTTTAAATGCAGCTCTAATTGCAACTTCAGTTTTACCAAAACCAACATCCCCGCAAACAAGCCTGTCCATTGGCCTTGGCGACTCCATATCTTTTTTCACAGCATCAATAGCGCTGAGCTGATCTTCAGTTTCTTCAAATGGAAAACTCGATTCAAACTCATGCATCCATTCTGTATCTCTTTGAAACGATATTCCGGGCGCAGATTCTCTTTGAGCATGCACTCGCAACATTTCATCAGCAAGTAATACGACTGCATCCTTTGCCTTATCTTTTTGGTTATTCCAGGCAGTACCGCCAAGTGCAGAGAGTTTCGGCTTCCCTTTGAATGCGCCGATGTATTTCTGAACTAAGTTCGCTTGGGTTGCAGGCGAGTGAACAAGTCGTTCATCAGCAAACCTAAGGGTTAAAAAGTCTTGGTTTGGCCTTCCATCGAGTTGCCTTATGCCTAGAAACTCTGAAATTCCAAA
>JAYZCQ010000004.1:0-6174 GCA_036338245.1 Planctomycetota bacterium | reverse complement strand
GACTCGCTCCTAATTGACGTGACATCAACTAAGACAGAGCCCGTTGCAGCAATGTGCAATCAATCAACGTGCAGCGTTGTTGGCACACACCCACTCTTTGGACCGAATGTCCACTCCCTTCAGGGTCAACGGATTGCTCTCGTTCCTGAACGAGTTTCCGATGAGTGGCTTACTTGGCTTGAACAACTGCTGAGTGCTAGAGGACTTTCAATCATCCTCACAACCCCAAAAGAACATGACGAAGCAATGGGCATCGTTCAAGTCCTCACGCATCAAGCGACTGAGATTCTTGGCAGGACGATTCAAAAGCTAAATGTCGATATTGCGAAAACACTTGAGTTTACTTCACCCATTTATCTCATCGACATGCTAATGGCTGCAAGGCACTTTGCGCAGTCATCGGATTTGTATGCATCCATTCAAATGTCAAACCCCGAAACATCAAGAGTACTCGATGCACTAAGAAGTTCAGGTGAAGAGTTAAGAACGATTGTTGAGTCGAATGACAGAATTGCTTTCAACACGATGTTTGAAGAAGTTCATCAGTACTTTGGGACCTTCTCCGAGCAAGCCCTTGAACAATCGAGTTTCCTCATCGACAGGCTTGTTGAACGGGACTAGTTATTCCACTTGTTCAAGCACAATGCCATCATCTGAAGATTGGGTTGCAACTTCTTTACCCACAAGAAAATCAGCATCCCAATACGCTGAAACTTCAATTCGATGTGTAATGCCAGAAGCGTCCTCTATCTCTGCAGTGACGAGTTGAGGCTTTGAAGTATCGACATTTAGGGTCGCTTCAGATTCTGATGTATTCCAATGAAGGGCAAGCAATTTGCCCTCGACTTGCACGTTTTCAGTCATAGTTCTTATTGTAGTACTCTGTAGAGATTTCATTACCCCCTTTTTTGAACCATTTGTAAAATATGACGTAACAGACCTCATATGACAACATTTAATCAAACGGAAGGTTTAACTCAACCGATGACCACCCCATCACATACAGAAATTCAATCACTCAGCGAAGCAGTAAAACTCGCAAGTGATCCATTTACAAATCTCAAAGACGCAATGCAAGAAGTCATTGTTGGACAAGATGCACTTCTTCAACGAATGTTTATTGGCTTGCTTGCAAACGGACATCTACTCATTGAAGGTGTTCCTGGGCTTGCAAAAACACTTGCAGTATCGAGTCTCGCAAAGGGTTTAGACACGACATTCCAAAGGCTTCAATTCACGCCTGATTTGCTTCCAGCAGACTTGACTGGAACAATGATGTACAGACAAGATTCTGGCGATTTTGTTGTAAACAAAGGCCCAATCTTTGCGAGCATCATCCTTGCTGATGAAATTAACCGAGCACCTGCAAAGGTTCAATCTGCTTTACTTGAGGCGATGCAAGAACGACAAGTTACTATTGGTTCTGATACATTTAAGTTGCCTGATCCCTTCCTCGTACTCGCAACTCAAAACCCAATTGAACAAGAAGGTACTTATCCACTGCCAGAAGCGCAAGTCGATCGGTTCATGTTGAAAGTACTTGTAGATTATCCGACCCACGAAGAAGAACGAGAAATTCTCAATCGAATGGCAAAAACATCAAGCAATGCTGATGTCGATTGCGTCATGAAGTCTGAGTCGATTGCCCGTGCTAGAAATCTTGTTGACCAAATTTATGTCGACGAGAACATCGCTGACTACATCGTCAACATCGTTCAAACAACTCGCTCCCCTGAGCAAGTCTCTGAAGATTTCGCAGTGTTTGTTGAAAACGGTGCTTCACCACGCGCAACACTTGCACTTACGCTTTGTGCAAAAGCAAATGCATTCCTTGAGGGACGCGGTTACGTCATCCCACAAGACGTCAAGGACTTGGCACATGATGTTCTCAGGCATCGAATCACAACTTCATATGAAGCTGAAGCCGAAGGCGTAACAGCGGACAACATCATTTCGTCTATTCTGAACTTTGTAAAGGTTCCCTAAAGGTCTTCATTATCAATGATTCCCCAAGAACTATTTAAGAAGGTTCGGCGGATTGAACTGAGAACCTCAAGACTTGTCGACGATGTCCTCGCTGGAAGTTATCACTCAGCATTTAAAGGACGCGGCATGGAGTTTGAGGAAGTGCGCAATTACCAGATTGGCGACGACGTTCGTGCGATTGACTGGAACGTGTCTGCAAGATTCGGCGAGCCATACATCAAACTCTACCGCGAGGAACGTGAACTCACAGTAATGCTTCTTGTTGATGTTAGTGGTTCCCAAGCATTTGGCACACACGAACAATTCAAGGAAGAACTCGTTGCTGAAGTCTGCGCAACACTAGCAATTTCAGCAATACGAAACAATGACAAGGTCGGTCTAATTTGTTTTTCAGATCAGGTTGAAGCGTACATTCCTCCTCGCAAAGGAACGAAGCACGTCCTTAGAGTGATTCGTGAATTGCTTTCAATTGAACCTAAAAGTAAGAAAACTGACATAAGCGCTGCACTTGATTTTCTCAACAAAGTGCAGAAGAAGCGCTCCATTGCGTTTCTCCTCTCTGACATGCAAGATCACGGTTGGCAGTTGCCACTCCAGATTGCAAATCGGCGCCACGATGTCATTGCAGTCCAAACAAATGATTGTGCTGAACTTGAACTGCCTAAAGTTGGGCTAATGCGAATTGTCAATCCAGAGAACGGAACGACTCAAGTGATAGACACATCGAAGTCAAAAGTGCGTAAAGCATGGAAGCAACTTGCTCAAGAACGCCAGATTGCTGTTGAACAAACTATAAGACGGTGCAAAGTCGACCTGTTAAAAGTCGAAACTGGTGAACCCTTTGCAAATGCTCTTGGCAATTTCTTTAAACATCGAGAAGCGAGGCGAAGAGCATGATGCGGCTCTTGGTCTTCATTGGAACATTTTTTTCTTTGGCTACTTCACTGCACGCCAAACCAATTGTGACAAATCATGGTGATATACAAGTTACTGTGAACCGCGATGCATATGACATGCTTGTAGGCGACACAATCAATGTCACTATTGAAGTTTTGGCTCCTGCCTATACCACCATTACTCAAGAACCGAATCACGACTTTGAACCATTTCAGGTAACAAATTTACAGACTTTTTTAGATGTCCCAGATGGCGATAATCGAGTGTGGCAATGGCTTTATGCCTTAGACTCATTTGATGCGTCAGTTAATCAAATCACACTTCCAACAATAGAATGGGTGCGGTCAAGCGGCGAATCGGGAGCAATAATGTTAGACCCGATTGAACTTAAGATGAAAAGTGCTGTGGATGGGAACATTCAAGAAGCAACACTAGAAGATATCAAGGGCTACCGGAATCTATCTAAAACACAACACTGGACAACAACTATAGTTGTGATTGGCATAGCTTTGTTGGTTGCTAGCCTTTGCTTTGCTTTCAAACGAAGAAAAACATTTACAACGCTACCGCCGTATGAAGAAGCCATGATTGCAATTGAATCGCTCAAAGCAGAGCAACTTGATTTTCATCCGTTTTACACTGAACTCAGTCGGATTGTGCGAAGATACATCGAACGACGCTTCCACATTTATGCTCAAAGACAAACGACAAGAGAGTTTCTCAATCAAGTTAAACAACACCCACTCTTCGAACAAGTTGACCGACGTTCACTCGCTTCATTTTTGACTGCGGCTGATCTTGTTAAGTTTGCGAAACATATCCCAAGCGAAGAAGCAAAAGTCGATGCACTGAAACAAGCAATTACATTTGTTGAACATACAAGTGAAGTCGAATCGATGGAGCACGCCGCATGACGTTCCAATCACCCTCAGTCTGGTTCCTATGGCTACTTGTCCTCGTGCCAATTTTCGCGATTCGACTCCTCGTAAAGAAAAAACGGAGTGGGGTTCTATTCAGCACAGCAGTTGATTTGAGCCTGCTACCAAAAACAATGCGGGTGAGGACGCTTTGGATTCCGCCGTGTATTACGCTCCTTGGACTTTCAGTTCTCATCATTTGCATCGCAAGACCCCAAAAAGTTTTTGAACGCACACAACAGCAAGCAGATGGAGTTGCTATTGAGATGGTCATCGACCGCTCATCAAGTATGAACGCTCACGATTTTACAATTAATGGAACGCAAGTAGACCGGTTAACAGCAGTAAAGAAAGTTGCTGGCGAGTTCATTGAAGGCATGGGCTCACTTGAAGGTCGAAGTGGCGATCTCATCGGACTTGTCACATTTGCGGGTTTTGCTGACAGCAATTGCCCAATGACTTTTGACCACTCTTACTTAGTTTCAGATGTCCTCTCTAGTATCAACATTGTCAATGAACGAAGTGAAGATGGTACTGCAATTGGAGATGCACTTGCACTTGCAGTTGAACGATTATCATCGCTGAACGAGAAAGTCGAAACAGAATCAGGAAAGTCAATCCAATCAAAAGTCATCATTCTGTTAACTGACGGCGAAAACAATTTAGGCGACATAGACCCATTAACTGCAGCAGACATGGCAGCTGCGATGGATATCACTGTTTACACAATTGGCGCAGGCACAAACGGCTGGGCGCCCTTCCCTTCGCAAGATTTGTTTGGAAGAACTGTCATGCGCAATCAACCTGTTGTCATCGACGAGGAAACACTACAATCAATTGCTGAAATTACAAAAGGAAAGTACTTCAGAGCAACTGACACTGAATCTCTCCAAGACATCTACGTAGCAATTGATGAAATGGAACGAACCGAGATTACGCAACGAACGTACGTAAACCACGTTGACATGGCAGTGCAACCAACTGTTTTTGCTGGCATGACAATTCCCCCACTGCTATTGATTGGACTCGCGTGCATCATGCTGAGCATATTCCTATCTCATACTGTTTATAAGGTGCTCGACTAATGGGTATGCAGTTTAACAACCCATCAATGAGTCTATGGCTTTGGGTTTCACTAGGACTCGTTGCGCTCATCATCTTTGCAATCTATCATCGCAAAACATTATTGAGTAAATTCATATCGCCCAATCTTACTGCTCGTCTTACAGCATCAAGTTCGAATGAAAAGCGCATCATCAACGGCGCGTTGATTGCTTTTGTTTTGATTCTCACTACTCTTGCACTCCTTGATCCGCGTTGGGGCACAAAATACAAAGAGGTTGAACAAACTGGTATCGACACTTTTTTTGTTCTTGACGTTTCACGATCCATGCTCGCAGAAGATGTCAGACCAAGCCGTCTATCGAGCGCAGTGACAGCAATCAGCGATGTCCTCGATGTCATGGGTAGCGACCGAGCAGGTCTTATTACTGTTTCGGGTGATGCAGCACTAACTGTTCCCCTCACGCTTGATTACAGTTCTATGAAACTATCACTAGATGATGTCTCGCCACGCTCGGTTAATCGCGGTGGCACCATGATTGGTGATGGCATTCGCCTCGCAGTTGATAGTTTCACTGATGATGTACCAGAACACAAAGCAATCATCGTGCTAACTGATGGCGAAGACATGGGGAGTTTCCCAATCGATGCCGCTGCAGATGCTGCAGCAAAGGGTATTTCGGTATACACCGTCGGCATCGGTGATGTAAATACAGGCGCTCGCATTCCAACAACGTTATACGGTCGACCTTCATTTGTTCAGTTTGAAGGTGAAGATGTCTGGACGAGGATGAATCCGAGCGAGTTAAAGGATGTTGCAAGTGCTGGAAATGGCGTTTTCATCCCTGCAGGGACTGCCAATCTCGACCTTGCATCGATTTATTCGAAACGTATTGCTTCTGATGCTGGCAAGAACTTTGACTCAGTCAAACTAGAACAATACATCCCACGGTTTCAGTGGTTCGCTATTCCTAGCGTTGCGTGCTTGCTCTGTTGGTTTCTTCTTTCAACGCAGGCAAAGAACAATAGAGTTAGTGATTCGTATCAGGAGTTCAATCAAGCATGAAATTTATTCTTTTGCCACTCCTAGTCTCTCTACAAAGTGGAGACCTCCGTTCTCAAGCAGATGATTTGTTTATCAATCAGCAATGGGAAGAGTTAGTCCCAGTTCTAGACGAGTTGATTGAAGACAACCCCTCTGCCGAGTTGTTTTACGACAAAGGTGTTGCGCTTTATGAACTTGAATCATATGGACAGGCAAAAGATGCCTTTGATGAAGCAATGAATAATGCCGAGGACAACGAGCTGAGAG
>JAYZCQ010000003.1:0-6723 GCA_036338245.1 Planctomycetota bacterium | reverse complement strand
TGATTACCAATTGGACCTGCAGCAATCCACTCATCGAGATTTGAAAGCCACACAACAGATGACAGAAGAAACTCGCTATTTCCTGGATTTGCCATCATGACATTTTGGCCGCCAAGTTGCGTGCCTCTTTCAATCGCCCATGAAAAGAGCCATCCGCCTGAGCCAACCACAATCGCTCGTTGCTGCTCCGCCCCCGATTCAACGAGTGACACGACAGAAACCGCACGCTCAAGGGGTTTTTGGTCAGTCTTTGCAATCGATTCATTTGCCCATGCATCATCAAGCCATCTGTCTGCAGTTGGTGTAACTTCATACACTGTTTCGCCACCCTGAACTTCAATTGGCAGTGGGAAGAACATCGCTCTACCATTTAACGCCCTAGCAATCAGCGACTCACCGATTGTATTGTGCAAAGTCTGACTCCGATGGATATCAAACTGATGTGGACCCGTTGCAACTTGCTCTAGCACAACTTTACTCGTTTCAGCACTCACGCCTAACTGTTGCACAAGATTCGCCCAAGGATCTTTTTGCCCATATTTTGGAAGCAAACTTGGCTGCAAATTCAACATGACATTTGCACCGCCAGCAAACAAACTTCTCGTTGCTTCGATAAGACCAAGTTCGATTGGTGTCGGTTCTAACCCTGCACGCGCCGCAGGCGGAATAACAACCCAAGCAACATTGTCGCCTTCAACTTCAGGCATAGAATCTTGATGAGGCATCCACTCTAAAACTTCAAACCGCGTCGACTCAAGCAGTGTTTTTGCTGACAATAAGTCTGCATTGTTTGGCCGAACACCAAACAATGAACCTTGTTCTCCATGCACAAAAACGACTGTTGGCGTTGCATCTGAATTCAACTTTCGCATCGCTGATGAGATAATTTGCTCGCCTCTAAACCTGCGATCTGCTGCAACAGTCGTTTGAATCTGTTTTTCAGGAAAGAGGAGCCTTGCAGGAATCATTGCAGCCTTCTCTTGACTCAAAAGTATCGCACCCTCACCAGACTGTAGTTGCGTTGCGAGCAATCCGACTTCGATGTCATCAAGTGCGAGCAAGTGCGCTTCAGTCTCTTTCAGCGACCTTGCCATTTCTTCAAAGGCAAGTGATTCACGCATGCAGAACTCTGCAATTTCTTCAGAACGATTTGCTCTGAGCCACCACGCAACTTCAGCAAGTTCTCTTGCCCAGCGACTCGTTGCTGTAAGCAAGATATCGCTTGCAAAATTTAGCCTCGGCAAAGGGGCATTGACATCCACCTTTTGCGCTTTATAAACTTCATCAAGAATCAGCCCGCCTTCTTGAGCTAAAAGTGCAAGGGAACTTGTTAATGTCTGAAGCGTTGTTTGTTCATCTTGATTGGTCGTGGCTTGATGCAGAGTTTCAGCTACTGATGACATACTCGCAGCAAACAATTGGAGGGAATAAAATGTCTCAATGCTTGAGTCTATCACTGATTCGCACTCTGCTATTTCTGAAGCATAACGCTCACGCAATTGTTGAATGAGCAATTCAAAATCTGCAATAGCCTCTGGCTGCGATGGATTTATTCGATTCACTGCAATCCAATCAGACTGCTGTTTTATTCGCCTTAACACTTCATCTATTTGTTCCACAGATGATCTTGTAGCCTGCGATTCATCAAGTAGAACCGTAATCTGATATGGAGAGTCGATATCACGAATCAGCGCTTTCGTCTGTTCACTCAGCGTGTAGGATTGAGAGCCCGTCGCATCGAATCGCCATCTCACGGACTCTTGCAGTGAAATGACATTGAAAGAAATCACACATGCAAGCAGTAACACACAACTTGCAATTAATCTAACTACTGGAATCTCGCCCTGTCTTGTGTTTCGTACTGCGAGCATTGCAAGCCAACCAAATGCTTTGATAATGACGAAGAAATACACGATGTTTGCTGTATCAATGAGCCCAATTGAGAACTTTGAAACTCTCAACTCTGGGTCAAGGTAAAAGAACCAACTTGAATATGCTGAAGGTACATATTGCGGTAAAGCTTTTGCGGCAAGAGATACTGTTAACCAAAAGAAGGTCGTCACCAAGTATGCAACAGTTTGGGAATTTGTACATGCAGAAACCACTAACCCCGTCGAAAGCACTGCCCCGCCAAAGAGAAGCAAACCAAAGTAACCCGATAAGACTGCGCCTAAGTCGACAGACGCATAGAACATCAATACGATGACGAGCGGCAGTGTCGTTAAGAGCAAACAAATTAAAAGTAGCCACGCTGCCCAGAACTTTCCCTTAATGATTGAAAGTGCGCTTGCTGGCGATGCGAGTGTTAACTGCCACGAACCGACTCTGCGTTCTTCAGCAATGAGTCTCATCGTAATTGCAGGGCACAGAATAATGAGTAACCATGATGCGCCGTTAAAGACGGGCTGCATCGATGCCACTCCATTTGGAACGAAAACTTGTCCAACGAATATGATTGAGCAAACGAGCGTAAAGATTGCTGCGATGATTCCTGCTGTAGGTACGACAAAAAAAGTGCGGACATTACGAAGAAATATGGAGAGTGCTTGATGCATTACACTTCTTCCTTCGTCAATAGCGAGACGTACGTTTCTTCAAGCGATGGTTTCACAGGATGGATAAGTCGAATCACACCCCCTTCTTGTTCAATCTTGGTTGCAATACGTTCTTGTTCTTGAATGGGTACCGTGAGTTGAATCCATTGTTCATCAACGATGCGGGAACTGAAATGTTCAACTGAATCTGCAATTGCATGAGGTGAAACTTCAATCTGTAACTCCGAAACGCTTGGTGCAATTGCATCGAACGAGCCATCCACAACGCATTTGCCTTCCGCGATAATCGTCACGATGTCGCACGTCGCTTCGACTTCTGAAAGATTGTGGGATGAATACAAAATAGCAATGTACTGAGACAAGTACTTCAGCAATTCTCTAAATGTGAGATGTTGCTCTGGATCTAAGCCAGTTGACGGTTCATCGAGCACCAAGAGCAGCGGCTCATGGAGCAGCGCTCCAACTATTGCAACACGTTGTCGAAAACCCCGTGATAAGGTTTCAATTGGTTGCTCAAGGACACTCTCAAAATCGAGCCGCTTAGACCATTTTTCAATCGACGATTGCACCTGGTCTTTAGGCAATCCATACATCCGTCCAACGGCAATGAAATACTCTTTCGGAAACAGTTCTGGCGGTAACGGCGCGCCATCTGGTACATACCCAATTCGCTGCTTCACTTCTAACGGATTAGTAGCCAAATCGAACCCATCGACCTCTACCTTCCCATCACTTGGCGAAAGGACTCCACAAATCATATTGAGCGTTGTGGTTTTGCCCGCCCCATTTGGGCCGAGCAATCCCCGAATCTGACCAATATCCACGTACAAATCTAAGCGGTCTACTACAGTTGTAGACCCATATCGTTTGCAAAGTTTTACAGCGTTTAACATAGAAAAAGGGCTGATTTTAGAGAATTGATGCGAAGAAGGTGCCACATTCTGACCTTATTGTGGAGTTTATCAAGCATCAAGGTACATAACTCCGATTCAATTGGGATTGCATCCCATAAAAATGGGGTTAGGCTTGTTAGAGAGCGTTCAATTATGCCAGAAGAAAAAAGACGCTTGCACATCTCGTTTGATGCTTCTATCTCACCCGAAGTCGAAGCCGCGCTGTCCTCTTATTTTGAAATTGTCAAATCGTCTGCTGAGGCAGATATACAACTCACTGGCGGCGGCCAGATGCAAGCAAAGATTAATGCCATTTGTGATGCTGGTATTGAGTTAACTCAACTCGACGCTTCTCAAGTGAAATCACTGAACGTAGCGCAACGGCTCCGGCTCATGGAAGAGAAGGTCGTTCGATACGTACACGAACTACTCGACATGGACAATTTTGAAGTTCGTCTGCTTGATAGACGAACTGGAAATCTAGAACTTGTCATCGCTGAAAATTTTTCCCCGCTCAAGATTGGTGAAACAATTAAAGCAGAAGAAAGTGGGCATGGCATCTGCGGCTATGTCGCTGCAACAGGTCAAAGTTACATTTGTGATGATGTATCCAACGAACCCCTGTACCGCGAAGGGCTTGACGAAGCAGCATCAAGTTTAACAGTCCCCCTTTGGATGAATGACAAAATCATCGGCGTTTTTAACGCAGAGTCTTATCAGCAAGGCGCATTTGATGACAGCGACCGTAGACTTGTAGAAATTTTCGGAAGATATATCGCAAGTGCAATGCACACTCTAGACTTGCTTGTCATAGAACGGTACACAACCAACGAGCAAATCTCAAACATCATCGCTGAAGAACTTGAAGACCCCATCGCTGAACTTGCTGAACTTGCGAAAGCAGTACAACAATCAGATGCATCAACTGGTGGGCAATTACAGCGCACAATCAAAGACATCCAAGATCGTATTGCCGCATGCACATCAGGACCACAAACAATCATCGATGCAGACCGAGCAAACTTCGTTGAGCCTGACCCTGCGATGAAAAATAAGCGCATCCTCGTCGCTGATGATGAAGAAGCGGTTCGAAGCGGTGTTCATGATGTGCTCACTAAACTTGGTTGTCTAGTCACAGTTTGTGAAGATGGGTTGTCAACAATCGAATCGATCAAACTAGCACACAAAGATGACTCGCCATTTGACCTAATTCTCTCCGACATTCGCATGCCCGGTTGTAATGGTTATGAGGTGTATCAAGCAGCAACCGAAATCTGGCCAGACCAAATCGTCATCTTAATGACAGGGTTTGGATATGACCCCCATCATTCCATCATGCGTGCAAGCCAGGAAGGCATGCATGCTGTCATCTTTAAACCATTTAGAACTGAGCAACTCATCGAAACAATTATAAAAGCTGTTCGAAAAACCGCTGATTGTTAACACCTCAATCTAAACCCCTCTACAATTCTGCGATGGCTCAAACGACGGACCAATGGACGACGGAAAAGTTACTCGATTGGATGACGCAATCCCTCGAATCTCGCGAAGTAGATTCGCCAAGGGTGCTCGCTGAAATGCTTCTTACGGAAGTGTACGGCGGAAACCGAATCGACTTGTACGCAAACGCGCAGAGAGTCGCAACAAGTGATGAGCGTGAGCAGTTACGAATGCTCATTGCCAGAGCAATGAAGCATGAACCTGTTCAATACATTCTTGGAAAATCACTCTTCTTTGGACATGAGTTTTCAGTGAATCAATCTACGCTCATCCCGAGAAGTTGTACTGAAGTCTTGGTCATACAGGCAATTGAGCATTGCAAGAACTTAACACATACACCACGCATCGCAGACATCGGCACGGGGAGTGGCTGTATTGGTCTCACGCTTGCCAAGCAACTTAAAGATGCAAGTGTCACACTCACTGACATCAGTACAGATGCACTTACACTCGCTCAAAAAAATGCTGAAAACTTAGGCGTCTCAGAACTGCTCACGTTTACACAAGGTGATGGCCTTGAACCACTAACTGGTCCCTTCGATGTGCTCTGTTCAAACCCCCCTTACATACCAAGTTCTGAGATGGATGAACTCGCCCCAAATGTCAAAAACTGGGAGCCAGATTTAGCACTTCATGGCGGCAAGGATGGACTAGATGTCATTCGCCCATTGCTTGAACAATCACATAATTACCTATCTGAAAATGGATGTCTGCTCGTTGAAGTTTCGCCATCAATAACTGCCGAAATCAAGGCATTATTGACCTCAATTTCAACCCTCCAAGATAGTGTGATTTTAAAGGACCAATTCGGAGACGAGCGGTTTCTTAGAGCCTATAAATCCTAGCAAACACTTGCCTAGATAGATACAATACGCCATCCATGGCACTATTCAAGAAAAAGCAAAAACCACAGGCGGTTGTTGAAGCGAGGACCTTAAACACCAATAGCGTCTTTGATGCTGCAACCGAACAACGCATTCAAGCAATCGGCACTCGTATTCTTGACCACGCTCGCAATCAAAAGCAGAGTTGGCTGTCGACTGCGTTTTGGTCTGACAAACTTATGGACTGGGCTATGGAAGATGAACAATTTAAGATTCAACTCTTCAGATTCGTCGATACGTTTCCGACGCTTGTCACTCCTGAACAAGTGCACGACCATCTCATGGATTACCTGTCGCAGCCCGGCGTGAAACTTCCACCGGGAATGGGTCTCGGGTTAAAAGCAGGCGGCATGATGCAAGGCACCATGACCAAAACTGTAACGAGTCAAATCACAAAAATGGCGCAACGGTTTATTGCAGGTACTGATGCTATGAGCGCACTTCCCTCACTTGAAAAAGTTTGGAAGGAAGGCGTGGCATTTTCAGTTGACCTACTCGGCGAAGCATGCGTAAGTGACGCAGAAGCAGCAGAGTACCGACAACGATACCAAGACCTCATTGCAAATCTGCCTGAGACAGTGAACAACTGGGAACCAAAGCCAGTTCTTGAAAATGACCACCTTGGACCAATTCCACGAACAAACATCTCAATCAAAATCAGTTCGCTGTTTGCGAACACTGATCCGATTGCAAATGAAGCTTCGATAGATAGTTTGCTTGAAGCGCTTCGACCACTTCTTGAAGAAGCGAGTCAAAATGGAACACTCATCAATTTTGACATGGAGCAGTTCGAATACAAGGACTTAACCCTTGAACTCTTTATGCGTTGTTGTGATGAAATTGATTTCCCTGCAGGGCTTGCGATGCAAGCGTATTTGCGTAGTGGCGATG
>JAYZCQ010000002.1:0-12218 GCA_036338245.1 Planctomycetota bacterium | reverse complement strand
ATTCACATTTCGATATTCTGAAACTTGCGTGCGCTTGACTCGACCATTTGCAGTTGCAAACACGAGGCAATCGTCGCAATTTTCAAACTCATGTATGTTTCTAAAGGTGATGATGCCTTCGCCTTCTTTAAGGTTCAGCAAGTTAACAATCGCTCTGCCGCGACTTGTTCGTGTTGCTTCTGGAATTTGATAAACCTTAATCTTGAAAACGCGACCAGTGTCTGTAAAGCAAAGTAGGTCGTCATGCGTTGAGGCAACAAAGATGTGTTCAATAAAGTCATCATCCTTTGTCTCCCCGCCTTTGATGCCACGCCCACCTCTACCCTGTTCCTTGAATGTATCGATTGGAAGCCGTTTGACGTAGCCTTGGTGAGAAATCGTGACACAAACATCGTGCTCTGGGATGAGCGCGCCGAGTTCAAGGTCTTCCTCCTCACCCTCTCCAAACGTCGTCAATCTCTTTGCAGTGTATTTCGATTTGAGTTCTTCGCAATCGTCGCGAATCATGCCCAATATTTTTACTTCACTGCCGAGAATCGATTCATATTCATCAATCTTTTCTAAGAGTTCACCGTATTCATTGGTCAATTTTTCGATTTCAAGACCAACGAGTTGAATAAGACGTAAAGCGCCAATGGCATCTGCTTGAAGTTTTGAAAGTGAAACGCCGTCTTTTGCTGCGTCAATGAGGCGGGCTGCAATAAACGTTGCGTATTCATGGTCCTTTGAAATACAAAACTCACGCGCCATCAGTTTTTCAATGGCTTCTTCGCGAGTTCTACACGCTCTGATGAGGGCAATCACTTCGTCGATGTCGCACACTGCATAAATCAAACCCTCTAGCCTGTGTGCCGCGCGTTTTGCTTCTTTGAGCAAGTGTTCCGTTCGTCTTCGGATGACGTCACGTCTGTGGTCGACGAAACAGTCAATCATGGCTCTGAGGCTAAGTGTTTTTGGTCTTCCATTAACAAGAGCAATGTTGATGACGGAGACAGTAGATTGAAGTGGAGTGTATTTATAAAGTTGTCTTTCAACAACTTCAGGGTCAGCCCCTCGTTTTAGATATACAACAATCCGCGTACGCCACTTCTTGCCGGAGAAGTTTTTAATGTCTGAGATGTCCGGAATCCGACCATTTTTAGCAGAGTCAACGATTTTTTCGATGAGGTTATTCTGGACAATTTGGTATGGAATCTCATCAATGACAATGGCTTCTCGTTTGCCAATTGTCTCATGATGAACTTTGCCGCGAACTTTTAGTTTGCCTCTGCCTGAAGCGTATGCTTCGTAAATGCCTTGTTTGCCAACAACAATGCCGCCTGTTGGGAAATCAGGGCCAGGAAGAATCTCTAATAGTTCATTGAATTCAATTTCTGGTTTGTCTATTGTTGCAATGATGGCGTCGCATACTTCACCAACATTGTGCGGCGGAATAGAGCACGACATGCCAACAGCAATACCGCTTGAACCATTGACAAGTAGATTTGGGAATTTGCCAGGAAGAACTGTAGGTTCATTTCTAGTTTCGTCATAGTTTGGCTTAAAATCAACAGTGTCTAGTTTGATGTCTTCAAGCATCGCAACTGCAGCATGCGTCATCCGCGCTTCGGTGTAACGCATCGCAGCAGGGGGATCACCATCAATTGAACCGAAGTTGCCTTGTTTATCTACCAGCGTAACTCTTGTCTTCCAATCTTGGCCCATATTGACCAAGGTTGGGTAAATGACGGATTCACCGTGAGGGTGATAATTACCAGAAGTGTCACCAGCAATTTTTGCGCACTTACGATGCTTGCGCCCAGGCGACAGATTTAAGTCGTGCATTGCAACAAGAATCCGGCGTTGAGACGGTTTCAATCCATCACGAACATCTGGCAGCGCGCGGTCCATAATTGTTGACATTGCATAAGTGAGATAACTGTCATGTAACTCACGCTCAATCAATTGGTCAACAACTGCGCCAATGTTATTTGGCGTGTTATTTTCAGCTACGTTTTGAGGTTGTTCTTGTTCTTCGCTCATGCCGGTTTGTAAGCGTTGTATTGTACCTCACAAGCAGCATATCCGCATGTCAATTGACGTTTTGAGAGCACCTTAAGAGCAGTAAAATTTCACTATTTCCACGCCCTTTTTCACTCGATTTTTTGCCCTTAATTGGGGATGTTGTTTCACCCAAAATTTCAAGTCCTAAATCATTGCAAGTAATGCGGACTCGCTCCATCACACGCTCGATGGCTTCAGCTGAAAGGCCTTCTCCAACACGCTCAGTTTGCTTTTCTTCTTCACTGAGTTCATAGTGGGGTTTTACGAGCGAGATGATTGTTCCATCAGAAATCCATCGCATCGCTGCAGGTAGGGCAACAGTTTGTTTTGTCCATCCCAAGTCAACGACGACTAAGTCTACGAGTTCTGGCGGCTCAACATGCAGAGCATTCGTTCGCTCCATTGTCGTCACTCGCTGATCACTTCGCAGTTTCCAAGCGAATGTTCCGTAACCCGTGTCAACCGCATAGAGTTTTTGAGCGCCCCTTTGAAGCAAGCAGTCTGAGAAGCCTCCGATGTTGCACCCAAGATCTGCACATACAAAACCATTGACATCAAACTTAAACGTGTTCAGTGCATGTTCAAGTTTCAATCCAGCGCGGGATACAAATGGAGATTCATTCACGTTACGGCGCAACACCGACGATTGCGATGTTTGCAGCATCTGCAACTTTGATGACCTCAGGGGAATCAAGCAAAATGACTCGCCCAGTTCCAACGGCAATACAACCACAGCCCGCATCTACACATTGCTTAATTGCTTCAACACCAATAGAGGGCACATCAGCCCTCATGTCGTGATCGTCTGCTGCTGTTTTGATGAGTGTCCAGCCATTTCGCTTGCACAACGTGCCAGCCCGTTGAATCAATGCCGCTGTTCCCTCAATCGCTTCAACTGCGATGACATCGCCTTCGCGAACAGCCATCGATTGCCCAATGTGTAGCCCTGCAGTCTTTGATAGAAGCGGCCAGCCGAACGCGATGTCGTTTTGCTGCTGAGTACTTGGCTTAACACTGCCAAGCGTTTCAGGACCAGCAAGGTGTTCTTGAATGTGCGTTGTTGAATCGATGAGAGTCACTCCTGAACGAGCAAGTTCATCAGCAATTGCTGACAAGACGGTCGCATCACGACGGTCGTGACGCAGGGTTCGATACCAGAGTAACAGACCTTTAGCATCAGGCATGATTCTAAACAGTCGCAGGGGGTCGTGCATGACTTGTTTCCCTACACCACCGACCATAACAGCGTCTTCGACGTCCCATTTTTTGAGTTGCCGAACCCACGAGCCAATTTTTGCGAGCCCTACTTTTTTAAATACATCGCATTCGCTTGGCAGCTCAGGTCGAAATTGCTTGCTTAACCCGATACAACAGACCTTATAGCCTGCTTCTCTTGCGCCTCGAGCAACGAGAATTGGAAGAATCCCATTCCCCGCAATCATTCCGATGATTGGTTGGTGACCAGTCATATTTGTATTATCGAGAATCTCGGGTTGAATGCATTGGCAAAATGTCTTCGGGCGTTGGCTGTTCTACATCCTGATTTAGAAAATAATCAAAGATACCTTCAGCAGTTGAGTCGACATGAATGAGGGTTTTGAGTGCTGGACGCATGAATCCTCGTTCAATGCCATGGTCGAGCATTGAAATGAGTGGGTCAAAATAGCCGTCAATATTCAATATGCCAATCGGTTTGGCGTGGTCGTGAATTTGCCTTCCAACAAGTACTTCAAAGAACTCTTCGTACGTGCCTATCCCACCAGGAAGCATGAGAAAGCCATCACCACGGCGAATCATCATCGAACGACGTTCTTGCATTGTTTTGACAACAATGAGTTCATCACAATCATTGTTTGCTTGTTCAAGTTCAACAAACTTTTCAGTGATGATGCCGTGAACGTGCGATCCGTTTTTTGAAGCAGTTCGCGCGATGGTGCCCATAAGTCCAATTGATCCTCCGCCATAGACAAGAGAGAGTTTGTTGCTCGCGATGTGCTCGCCAACACTGACTGCTGCATCGTGAAATACACTGTCAAGTGATGTTGATGAACCGCAATAAACTGTAAGTGACTTCAATTTATACCCTTTGCAGTTTGGACTGCATCCAAGATTTGTTCGACAGTGTAGAAATCTCCTCTAAAAACTTCTTCGCCGTTGCCATCATTGATGATGAGTAACGGAATACGCAAGCCTCCAACATCATTGAGCAGTTGATTGCCGGACTCATTATTTCCAGTTAAGTCGACTTTGATTGGTGTGACATCTTCTTTTTTGAAGAGTTCAACAATCTCTTGTTGGTTGAGGACGGTGTTCTCTAGGAGTTTGCAATTCAAGCACCATTCTGCAGTGAATTCAATCACAGTGTCGTGATTTTGCTCAATCTCTGCTTCAAGCACTTCTTCTGTGTAGTAGTTCCAGTCAATTGGTCCCTTGTCGGTGAGTTGAAAGCCAGCTGCAATTGAAGCTACTGCTAGCAGTGCGCCAATTGAAGCGAAAACTAGTTTAAGACCAGTGCGTTTTGCAATCTTAAGCGTTCGAAAGCATAACCAAACGCCAGAAGCAGCAACACATAACACGACAAGCCAAAGATAGATGCGAGTGGGTGGGGCACCCTGTTGCTGAAAGATACCACTGAAACCGACACCAACAAAATATGCAGCCGCAGCAAGCATCAAAAGCCCCATGACTTGTTTGATGAGTTCGCTTGCTTCGCCTGCTCGTGGCATTTTCTCAACAAGTTTTGGAAATGCAGCAAGGACAAGATAGGGTAACGCCATTCCTAATCCAATTGCTCCGAACACAGTAAGTGTTAGCCATTGTTCCTGCTTTGCTGCCCATGCAGCAGCGGCGCCCATGAATGGGGCGGTGCAAGGCGTTGATAAGACTGCCGTCATAATGCCAAACAAAAATGAACCAAGGGCAGAGTCATGTTTCGGGTTGACTTTATAGACAGCGTTTGGAAGGGGAATCGTAAAGAGCCCGCCCATTCCAATTGCCATGATGCCAATGAAGAGCCCTAGGCAAATCGTAAACGATGGATATTGGAATAGTTGATTGATTGCAGAAAACGAACTGATGCCCGCAATTGCAAATCCGATCGCAAGCCATAAAAACATGACGCCGAACATCATCCAGAAACCGAGGACAAGTGTTTTTGCGCGGCTGCCTGCGCTTGCACTGAGTCCCATGATTTTGATTGGAATAACAGGAAGCACACACGGCGTTAGGTTCAGTAGAAATCCGCCACCCATTGCAACGAAAAGTAGTAACAACAATCCGCCAGCCCCTTTAGTGTCGATTGAAAATTTCAATCCGAACGCATCAAAAGGAACAATGTTCTCCTCTGCACCTTTTTCACCTGCGTGAACACGAGCAAAAACTGCACTATCAAACGAGTTAAACACAGGGTGCGTTTTCAACGCGGCATTGCCTGCTTCGTCTGATGCAATCACTTCGATTTCAATTGGGTACCCATAATCATCCCATCTGCTTCCGTCGCCCGGTTTTGGCGTTGGCCGCATGCAAGTTGAATCATCGCACACTTGGAACACGGGTTTCAGATTGATGGTGATGTTGCCAAGTTCGGCATCGGGGTTGATAGTTAACGGAACATAAATGATTGCAGTCCCATCGAACACATCGTAATCAACAGGGGAGCTACCGAAGCCAACCTTGACTGTATGAGGATTTGGCCACTGGATGAATCCTTCATGAATGGTGACGCCAGCGCCTTCTTCAACTTCGAAGTGCAATCTCGTTGCAATGTAATCTTCATCTGAGCCTAGTTCCTTGGGAACTATCGGTTGGTTGGTGTGTGCGTGCCACGCATCTTCGTGTTCAAGAATGACGGCAAGAATAGCATCTCCACCTTGCGGAATCTCAGATTGGTCGAGCATCGTAGAAATTGTGACTTTGTCTCTTGAATCATGGAAATTGCCAGGTTGCCCAAAAAGGTCATTTGGCAAAAACAGCGATATAAGGACTAAAAATAGCGTTTTTAAAGGTTGCATTCGGTGAATTATAGAGGGTACTTGACGTCAGTGAGTTGCGTTTTATTGCCACTACGCGTACCCTGTACCTTTTCGTGGCAGCAAAGTGGTTGCTGTCAACTGTTTCACTGTGAAAGGAGTGATGTAATGATCCAAAGTGGATCCTTACAACAAGTAAGTTATGACTGCTAATTGCAGTCATCCCGTGGCCACGCGTCTTCGTAATAGGCATTCATGCCTGGAGGCAAGGGCGTGATCTGAGTCTGTGTACGAAGATCGATTGTGTCGTATGACACCTGTCAGTTACCTGACCACGGGACCGCTTGTCGGCCCCTTTTTTATTTTATAAAGACAACTCAACAATCAAACAATTCAATAATTTCAGAGATAGGAAGAACACATGAATCAAGAAACAATCAGACTCATCGACTCAATCGCAAAACAGCGAAAGATTGACAAATCAGTCATCATTGCTGACCTAGAACAAGCGATGGTGAGTGCAGCTCGCAAGCATTTCAACTCGCTCGATACAGAAGAGTTTTCATGCAACATGGATCCAATGACTGGCGAAATTTGCATTTGGCGCCATTTGGATGAAGGTGCTGTGGAAGTTCCCCTTGAAGAGTTGGGGCGAATTCCAGCACAAACTGCAAAGCAAGTCATGATTCAACGGTTCAGAGAAGATGAACGCTCCGGCATTTTTGATGAGTACATCGACAAAGCAGGCGAACTCGTCACCGGCACTTGTAGCCGTTATGAGGGTGGTTCACTCATCGTCCAACTTGATAAGGGTGGGCGTGTTGAGGGATTCATGCCTCGCAGTGAACAAATTCCTGGAGAACAATTCAGAGCAGGCGACAGAGTGCGTTGTTACATCATTGATGTACGCGACACTGGCAGCCAAATCAAAATCGTGTTGTCTCGCAGTCACCACGACTTTATTAGACGCCTCTTTGAAGCAGAAGTTCCTGAAGTCCAAGAGCACGTCATAGAGATTCATGCCATGTCTCGCGAGCCAGGATTTAGAACAAAAATTGCGGTGACATCGAATGATTCAAAAGTTGACCCAGTTGGCGCATGCGTCGGTGTACGCGGCTCGAGAATTCGAAACATTGTTGAAGAACTAGGTGGAGAAAAAATTGACATCGTTCGCTGGAACGAATCGAGCCAAGTACTGATTTCTAACGCTCTCAAGCCAGCAGAAGTCGATGACGTGAGTTTATGTTTTGAACTTGGTCGAGCAACAATTATTGTGAGAGAAGACCAGTTATCACTTGCGATTGGTAGACGAGGGCAAAATGTTCGACTTGCAGCGAGATTAACGGGCTGGGACATCGACATTTTGACTCCTGAGGAATACCAAAAAGGTTTAGAAATCTTGTGGGATGCATTGAAACCAGTTGATGGTGTTGAAGAAGAGATGCTTGACCGCATGGCGGCTATGGGGATCATTAGCATTTTCGATGTCGAAGAAATCGGTCGAAATGTACTTGAAGAAGACCTCGAGATTGAAAAGCAAGTTTCTGACCGAATCATCAACCAAGCAATCGATCGATCTAAAGAAGTGACTGCTCAACAGGAAGCAGCGAAATTGGCTGAAGAAGCCGTTCGTGCTGAAGAAGAAGCAGCAGCTGACGCAGTTCTTGCGGCTGCAACTGATGAAGATAGTGAGGCTGCAGCAGATTCAATTTTGAGTTTCGATGACGATGCCGTGGAAGCACCATCAGCAGATGTTGTTAGCGAGACTGAAGAAGAAACACCAATTGTCGAAGATGTTCAAGAAGAGGTTGTAGAAGACAATTCTGTAACAGATGAAGAACAAACTAAGCAAGCGACAGCTGAACATGACTCACCCTTAAACCAACTATTGATTGGAGCACATACGTGGCAAAAAAAACATCGACAACCCGAGTCCACCAATTAGCCAAGAAAATTGGAGTTGGTTCTAAGGACATCGTTGCGAAATGTCAAAGTGAGGGGATTCCTGACATCACAAATCACATGTCAGCGGTTTCTGCTGGCCTGGCGGCAACGATCAGTGAGTGGTTCAGTGAAACTAAAGGTCAATCTTCTGCCATTGAAACAGCGGAAAAAGTCAATGTCGCTGCAGTGAAAGCTAAAGCGAAGAAGAAGACAAAGAAAAAGACTGTTGATAAAAAGTCTGATGATTCAATTGAAACTGGAAAAACAAAGACCGGTTCTAAAGCTGAGTCGGTAAAACCAGCTGGTCGCAAGATGGACACCCCAGCAAAAGCGAAAATGGCTGGCCCGCGAGTCATTCGTATTGAAGAACCAGAACCGGAACCAAAACCACGTCGTCCACGGCAAGCACCATCCGGACCCGCCTCTCAAATGGGCGGCGGAGTGCGCGTTCCTGAGCAAATGCCACCGCAGGAAGATGGACGAGGTTCAAGGCGAAACAAACGTCGCACTACCACAAGACAGCCAGAGCGTGGTACACGCCAAAATCAACAACAAGAAGACCGAAGTAATTCTAACTGGCGGAAGCAAGATCTTCTTGAACGTGAAAATCGTTTACGAAGAAGTGGTGGTTTCTTTAGGCAAGCTCGTCGAGACAGTCAAAAGCGCTCCGACAAACCTGCAGAGAGAGCCAAAACACTTGCGCAAACTGGCGGTAAAGTTTCAATTTCAGAACCAATCTTTATCAAAGAACTTTCTGCAGTCACAGGCATCAAAGCAGCAGAGATTTTGAAGAAACTTATGCTTGATGGCGAGATGAAGACTGTTAATGACTCCCTTGAAACTGGAATAGCAGTCGAAATGATGATGGAGCTTGGCATTGAACTTGAAGTTACTGAAGCAAAAACTGCTGAAGATGTGATTGCAGAATCATTCTCAAGTAGAGAGTTTCAAGATGAACAACCACGCTCCCCAGTTGTCACAATCTTGGGGCACGTTGACCATGGTAAAACATCACTGCTTGACACAATCAGAAGTGCAAACGTAGCAGATGGCGAAGCGGGTGGAATTACGCAAGCAACTAGCGCTTTCCGAGTGCCCGTTGTTGCGGGCGAATCAGAGCGTCTTGTTACCTTTATTGATACGCCTGGTCACGAAGCATTTACAGAAATGCGTGCACGCGGCGCTAAGGTTACCGATGTAGTCGTCCTTGTTATTGCTGCAGATGACGGCGTAATGCCTCAAACTATTGAGTCAATAAACCACGCCAAAGCAGCCGGCGTTCCGCTCGTGATTGCACTCAATAAGATTGACAAACAGCAAGCGACAGAAGAAAACATACAACGAATTCTCGGGCAACTTGCTGAGCATGAACTCAACCCTGTTGATTGGGGAGGTGACATTGAAGTCATCAAGACGAGTGCCATTGAAAAAATCGGTATTCAAGATTTGCTTGAAGTGCTTGACTATCAAGCAGAACTCCTTGAGTTGAAAGCAGACTTTGAAGGCCCAGCAGAAGGCACCATTATTGAAGCGCATGTTGCAGAAGGTCGCGGCCCAGTTGCGAACATTCTTGTGCAACAAGGTCGCCTCAAGAAAGGGGACTTTATTGTTGCTGGTCGCGGCTACGGTCGCGTTCGTGCTCTGATGAATGAACAAGGTGAGAGTGTCGAAGAAGGCTTACCTTCCACGCCGCTTCAGGTTCTTGGTCTATCCGAAGTGCCAGATGCAGGCGACAAGTTCTATATCACAAAATCCCTTAAAGAAGCTGAAAATGCAGCAAAAGAGCGAGTCCAGCAACTCAGACAATCTGAGTTATCAAGAGAGAAAGTAACGCTCGACAATATCTTTGACCAGATGAAAATTGCTGATCAAAGAGAACTCCCAGTTATTGTCAAAGGCGATGTTCAAGGTTCCATTGAAACACTTCGTTCTTCAATCGGTAAGATTGGCAACGATGAAGCGGTGATTGCGATTAAGCACTCTGGCGTAGGTGGAATTAATGAGTCTGATGTAAATCTTGCTGAGGCGAGTGGTGCAATTATCGTTGGCTTTAATGTTACAAGTTCTGCAAAGGCTCGCCGGACTGCTGAGCAGAAGGGCGTTGAAATTCGGTACTACGACGTCATTTATGATTTGACTGATGACCTTACTAAAGCACTTGAAGGCCTTCTTGATCCTGAGATTAAACTCGAAGTGCTTGGTCACGCAGAAGTCAGAGATGTATTCAAGATTTCGAAGATTGGCATGATTGCAGGCTGTTACGTCACCGATGGCACTATCGAGCGCCACCAGCAAATTCGTGTAACAAGAGATGGCATCGTGATTGAAGCAGATAGGCGACTTGACCAACTCAAACGGTTTAAGGATGACGCAAAAGAAGTTCGTTCCGGACAAGAGTGCGGCATGAATATTGAAGGTTACTCAGATATCAAAGTCGGTGATGTTATTGAATGTTACAAATCACTGGAGGTCAAGCGTTCGCTTGAAAGTTAACTTATGACGCAGCGAACGGAGCAAGTCAGTACAACTCTCCAAAGGGCAATACAAAAAGTGTTGTCTAAGGGTCTTGCTGACCCAAGAGTAAAAGGGCTTATTACAGTAACTAGAGTGGACGTTGCGCCTGATTTAGCTCAGGCTACGGTGTTTTGCTCTGTGACCCCACATAAGTACAGCAAGATTTCAATGAAGGGTGTTGAATCTGCAGCAACTTGGATTCGCAGGCAAGCTTCCGACAATGTTCGCTTCAGGAAAATGCCCGCATTTACATTTAAGTTAGATGAAAAATTGTTGAAGCAACAAGAAGTACTTTCAAGCATTGCTGAAGCAAGAGAAGAAGATGAGCGAAGAGCAAAATCAAATAACCAAAGGACAGAAGAGTGAAAGACGCATCTGCATTTGCAAAAAAGTTCAAAACGTTTAAGAAGAAGTTGCCATCCCTTACCGTCATTGCAAATGACTATGGTGTGGTTGGTGAAGTTATTTATTCGCATCTTGTTTGGAACGCCAATGAAAAAGCCGCTTCTGCTGCATTCAAAAGGCTTGTAGCAGCATCAGTGGATTTAAACGATTTGCGAGTCAATATGATTGACGAGTCCATCGAACGCATAGGTGTTGAGTATCCACTAGTCCGCGAACGCGTCAAACGAATGCATGCTGTATTGAACGCCATTTACAATCGTGAACATGGCATGCACATCGAAAGTTTAGACGGTGCAGGCAAGCGCGAGATTCGAGAATACTTTGAAACGCTCAAAGGAATTACCCCATTTGTTTGTCACCGTGTGATTTCAATTTGTTACAACGTAGCAGCTGTGCCTGTTGATGAACGCACACTAGCAATCCTAAAAGTCAATAATGTGATTCATGGAACAACTACGATTGAAGACGCTGCATCATGGCTTGCTCGCCAAGTCAAAGCAGATGAAGTTGTTGATTTCCATGGAGGCTTGCAAGCGTGGGTAGAAGTTCAGCCAACGCCAAAGGAAGAACCGAAACCTAAGAAGCCAGCTAAAAAGAAGGCTGCAAAGAAAAAAGCACCTAAGAAAAAAACTGCCAAGAAGAAGGCGATCAAAAAGAAAGTTGCAAAGAAAAAGGTAGCCAAAAAGAAGGCTGCTAAGAAAGCCGCAACAAAGAAAAAGACAACAAAGAAAAAAGTAGCGAAGAAAACGCTTAAGAAAAAAACTACTAAGAAGAAGAAATGAACTTAGGATTCAGTTTACTGTTGATGTTTGTTGTGCAAGGCCATCCAGATGCCTTGACGCACGGCGACTTTCAAGAGTTGTTAAAAGCTGCAGCTGGTGAACGACTAGAGAGTCCCCCGCAGTACACAGTGCCAGCAGCAGCAAGGGGGTACATAGAGGGTCGTCATCTGGCTGCACGAGATCAGCATGGTGCTGCGTTAGCCCACTTTAGAAATTCTGCTGAATTGCATCCGCAAGCATCAGCACCGTGGATTGGCATGGCAATATCACTTGCAGCAATTGGCAAACAGACAGCTGCAATGTCAGCATGGCACGAAGTTCTGCTTCGTGCTCCCAACGACAGCCAAGCACTTTTAATCATTGGTTTAGATGAAGCAAGACGCGGAAATCATGAATCTGCAACAAAAATGCTATCGAGAAGTTGGCTTGATCATGATGTGCTGCCAGAAGAATCGCTTCTTCGATTTGCAGCACTAAGAGCAAGCGCGTCTGAACTTTCTAAAGACGACCTAGTTGATGCGATGAGCAGTTACGAAAATGTTATGGTTGAAAACGCCTACGG
>JAYZCQ010000001.1:0-4014 GCA_036338245.1 Planctomycetota bacterium | reverse complement strand
TGAATGCCCGAACGAAGATGTCGTGCGTAAGCAAATCATGAGTCGCTCTTTCGAAATCATCGAGGGTCATGCTCTTGTTTAACTTTGGCAACACTTCTGGATCAACGGTTTCAAGACCCATTGCGACATCGAGTTGTGGGTTTAAGTATTCTGCAAACTGGAAACAAGATGTTCCGATGATTTTTGGATGCGCTTCAACTATCAATGTTTCGTAATCTTCAATCAAATCAGCAATCTGAAAAGTGTCTTGTTGTGGTATTGATTGTCGGTCAAAGAAACTTCCTGCGTTGTATAACTTTAAGTGTGGCGCTTTTGGCAATGACGCTAATGCTTTTTCAACTTGATTTGCAACGACACCATCGTCTACTCGCTCATCAAGCGTGTTCTGCCACAAATCGCACATCACGCATTTGAACGGACATTCCTTATTTGTGGTCAGAATAATGCTGTGCTTTTCAACACGACCATTTCGGGTCAATTCATCTTCAGAAAATACGCCGTATGCTTCCGCAGGGTTTACCTTGTTTTTAACAGTCAAACGCTTCATGGAATGCTTTTCTAAACGGTCTTGGGTCGTTTCCAAAAGCGCGCTCTTTCGCAGCGCCATCTTGGAATCTACACTTTTCAAACGTTGGCATTGCAAATCCAGTCACTTCAAAGATGCCTGCAGAAACAACTTGCCCTTTGAGTGCATAGAGTTTTTCGTGATCCCACTCAGTAAGATCAATGAATGGAATGCCTTCCGCGACTTCAATGACACTTGGAAGCATGAATGGACTAAAGCCCTTAAACCCATACCGATTCATAGGTGCGTATCCACGTGTGCACGCTCGGCTTAACCCTCCGCTGAACGTTAGGGAATGTTTAATGGCATCAACTCCCCATCCTTCCTGATAAAGCATTTGGTTTGATAACACACTTTTAATCGTGAGTTCTGGATTTTCTTCAATCGGATAGTCTTTGAGATTTTCGTCACCGCCATCTCCATCGATGAGATAGGTAAAACCTGGGTACGACTCTCGAATGCCTCTGCAAAGTGCAAGTGTCATTGCACCAGCTTGAATATCTAGTGGCTTGTAATCTTCTATCGTCTGTACTGCATCATCTAGGTTTACCCAGTCTGCAGGAACATCAATGACTTCGTGGAACATTCCTAAATCAAGATTCGCAAGGAAATCATTTGCGTTTGTGCTATCTTCACCGCCCCCGTCTACACGGAGGGTGAATGCTTTTAAGCGTGCTAAGTTCATCCCAAAAGATTTCATGACATGGTATGTTGTTAAGAACACAGCGCCACTATCAATTCCGCCACTAAAGAGAACGCCAACTGGCTCTTCTTCAGGAAGTGTTTCTAACCACTGAGCAATACTGTCTGCAAGTGCATGGATGTAGCCGGTCCCAATTTCAGTGATATTCGTTGACTGTGTGTTTGGTTGAGGATCAAAGAATCTTGTGCAAACAGGATTTGGGTCTGGGCACCCAACGAGTGCAATCTCAGTTAAATGATGTGCTGGCACCATTCTTGTATATGAAGGGTGGAATTGATCATCAAAACCTTGCGCTTCTAACCATTCCTTAATCTCTTCAATTCGCTCAGCAATAAGAAGAGCAGGACCTGCAACTTTCTTCACGATGAAGTATCGAAGCGGCATTTGAAGTGTGCGAGCCATTCGAATGATGTGGTTATTCCGTGCAACTATTGCAAAAGTGCCTTCAATTTCATGTATGGCATCAATATTGCCAGACGCAACGCGACTTGTCGCTTCTTCTTCGGACATGTTAAAGATGATGTTTCGCTGTTTTGAAGTGATGTCAATCACTTCATTAATCATGTCTACATAATGCGGTTGTAAATTGGCTAAATCTTCTCGTGTTCTTTGCATGCGTGGATAGTACCACTCATCATTGCGGGCGTTACTCGGCTTCCTTGCCCCAAGCCACAATTAACTCAATTTCTTCTTTTGTTAAATCCGCCTCTGGATGGAGTGGGATGTAAAACCATAATGGCATTTCTCCCGCAGCAACAAGTTCACCTGATTGTGATTGCTTGAAATCCTGTTTCATGGGTGAATAATCGCTCCATTCAGAGAAGTTCAGGTCTCCGCGCCCAACCTTAACATCGCTTTCAATTGTCCAAGACATCGGGGCTATGTATGAATACCACGGCCAAGACGTTTCATTGGAATGGCAGTCGTAGCACGCCTTCCGAAGAATGCGAATCACCTCGGCATCCGCTTGAATCTCACCCGTAATAGGCGGGTTTGTTCGTTCAATTGGAACAAACTGAATACCCACAAACAGAACGGCAATTGACAGCAAGACTGTTTTTAGCCATTTTGGGCATCTCATAAAAACTAGTTTACACGTTAAAGAGGAAATTCACGACATCACCATCTTGCAACGTGTAGTTTTTGCCTTCGCTACGGAGTTTGCCGGCTTCTTTAATTGCTTTCTCATTTCCAAGCGAAAACAAATCATCGACGTGGTAGCACTCTGCGCGGATAAATCCACGTTCGATGTCGCTGTGAATCGAACCCGCAGCAACTGGAGCAGTTGCATCTTTAACAATAGACCATGCTCGTACTTCTTTTTCACCAGCGGTGTAAAAAGTGCTGAGTCCGAGCAATTCATTAAATGCTCTTGCAAGTGGTCCAACTGCAGGTTCGCTCAGACCCATCGAAGAAAGCATGTCACTTCTGTCGTCTTCATCAAGTTCAGCAATCTCAGATTCAAGTTGCGCGCAGCACACTAAGCTGCCGCCACCGGTTTTCTCTGCATGTTCTTTCACAAATGTTGCTCCTTCGGATTCTCCGCTGACATCATCTTCAGACACATTTGCAACATAGAGCATTGGTTTAGATGTCATGATGCCATACGCCTTAAGGACGAGTTTGTCGTTGTCGTCCCAGTCACCTTCGCGGGCTGGGCGCTCCTCTTCAAGAAGCGCAAATGCACGAGTTAAAACATCAAGACGTTGCTGCGCTTCTTTGTCACCGTGCTTTGCTGTGCGGTCTGCTTTTTCAATCGCGCCTTCAACAACAACCATGTCTGCAACAATAAGTTCACTATCCATAGCACTGATATCACCTGAAGCATCATTGCCATCAAAACATTTAACAACTTGGCAAAGGGCATCAACATTGCGGATGTGTGCAAGAACAGTGTTTAAATTTGAACCACCCGATGGAACTCCCGGCAAATCGACGACTTGTAGTGTTGCAGAGACGATTTTTTGAGTCGGAACGAATGTCGAAATCTCATTTAATCTCGGGTCCGGAATTGGAGCAACGCCTACGTTTGGTTTCATGCCACCAACTTGAACAGCGACACTATGTGCTGTAAGTGCAGAAAAGAGTGTTGTTTTCCCAACACCTTGTAATCCAATGAGTCCACATTCCATGAGAACCGCACATGATATCAATGCTCGGGTACAGTGTGTCAATGGATATTATTTCTTTCATTCTCATTAGCTTTTCCATAGGACCATTCGAACCACAACTTGAATTTGCAGGTGAAAATCGAAGGGAGATTGAACAAGCTCTGAAGCTCGTTCCAGAAGACCAGACGGCAGGAATGGAATGGCTCATTGAGCACATGCCGATGGAAGATTTGAAAACGCTAACAGCGGATTTTTTACTTTCTAACTGCGACCTCGCGTATCAAACAATCGAAAAGGCACCGTGGGGTACTGATATACCTGAGGAAATCTTCTTTGATGCAATCCTTCCATACGCCAATGTAAATGAAAAACGTGAAAATTGGCGCAAAGAGTTTTCAGTTCAATTTGCTGACATTGTGAAAGAGGCAAAGACTCCAAGCGAAGCTGCGGTGCTGCTGAATCAACAAATATTCGACCGTGTTGGAGTCAAGTATTCAACAAAAAGACCTAAAGCGGACCAATCTCCATTTGAAAGTATTGAGGCGGGACTCGCGTCGTGTTCGGGTCTAAGCATTTTGCTTATTGATGCATGCAGGAGCGTCGGCGTACCTGCGAGATTCGTTGGAACACCGCTT